>JADFPU010000065.1 GCA_022562175.1 Pseudomonadota bacterium
CCCGGGCTTGTCTGGCGCAGCCCTTGACGGTCCTGACGCTGTGACCGATTTCAAGCCCGATATCCCACAGGAAGGTCAGGAATTTCTCTATCTGTTTCTCTAGGGCGGGGTTAATTCGAGCAGCAGTCAGAAGCATGATGTCAATATCTGATGCCGGGTGCAGTTCACCACGCCCATAGCCACCGACAGCAACCAGGCACAACGCCTCGGAATCTATAGCCTGTTGCCAGGCCTGGATCAGTAGTTGATCGATGAACCATGCCCGCTTGTGTACCAGCTCCTTGATGGGTTTACTGGCTTCGAATTCTTCAATCTGATAGTGGTTGCAATTTTGTATTGCGTCCTTGAAGACTGTGAGTGGTGAGTCGGCTGTTGCCAGGGCATTGCAAAAGTCATGCTCGTCAAACAGGACAGGATCCTTGATTGTCGTATCCCACATAGTCAAAAATCTTCCTCGGGACGTTTTGTCAAAACCTCGTAACCTTTATCGGTAACCAATACAGTATGTTCCCATTGCGCTGACAGTGAACGATCTTTTGTTACGACCGTCCAGTTGTCGGCTAGAAGTTTTACATGCCTTTTACCGGCATTAATCATTGGCTCGATGGTAAATATCATGCCTGCTTGCAGTTCCAGCCCAGTGCCTGTCCTGCCATAGTGCAGAATCTGGGGCTCTTCATGAAATTCCCTGCCGATACCGTGACCACAATATTCCCGCACGACCGAGAAGTTTTGTGATTCCACATACGATTGTATGGCATGTCCGAGATCACCCAGTAGCAGGCCCGGTCTTATCATCCTGATGCCAAGAGCCATACATTCATAGGTAATATCAATCAGACGTTTGGCGCGTATGGATGGTTTCCCTAGCATAAACATCATGCTTGTATCACCATGGTAGGCGTCTTTTATCACGGTAATATCAATATTAATAATATCGCCATCTTTTAGTTTTTTTTCGGCCGGGATACCGTGACAGATGACATGATTTACAGAGGTACAGATGGATTTGGGGAAGCCGCGGTAATTGAGTGGCGCCGGGATGGCATTTAGCTTATTAACAATATATTCGTGGCAAATCTCATCCAGCTTGAGCGTCGTGATGCCCGGTTCTACGTAGGCCCCGATCATCTGCAAAACCTCGGCGGCCAATTGCCCAGATATCCGCATTTTCTCGATTTCCACCGGCGTTTTTATCGTAATAGCCATCTTATAAGCCGGTGTAATGTTGAAAGATTTGTTGCATTGTGTCATCTATGGTATAAAGCGCCCGCGAATTACGCAAACAAAAAGACACACGCACATGAAAGCCGTGTATGGGGTGTCCCACCACTAAAATTTGATGAATTTACCGGCCTGGTCCCTGCCAAATCTTCAAATTTTAGTGGTGGGATTGATATACGAGGCGTGCGGAGGCTTAACCCTAACCAGGAGAATACAAATGTCAACAGTCACCATGCGTGAAATGCTGGAGGCGGGGGTCCACTTTGGTCACCAGTCCCGCTATTGGAATCCGAAGATGGAGCCTTATCTATTCGGCCAGCGCAATAAAATCCACATTATCAATCTGGAAGAGACATTGCCTCTGTATAATGAGGCTGTCAATTTCGTAAGCAAATTGTCTGCGAAAAAAGGCACGATTTTATTTGTTGGTACAAAACGTGCCGCGCAAAAGATCATGCGGGAAGAAGCGACTCGCTGTGAAATGCCTTATGTCAACATGCGTTGGCTAGGTGGGCTGCTTACCAATTTCAAGACTGTCAAGCAATCCATTAATCGCCTGAAAACCCTGGAAGCTATGCAGGAAGACGGCAGTCTGGATCGTATGAGCAAGAAAGAAGCCCTGCACCATACTCGGGAACTAGAAAAATTACAGCGCAGCCTGTCAGGTATCAAGGACATGCCAGGACTGACTGATGCAATGTTTGTCATTGATGTCGGCCATGAAGATATTGCGGTGAGTGAAGCCGTTAAGCTGGGGATCCCGGTCATAGGCGTGGTGGACAGTAACAACAGTCCCGATGGCATCGACTACATCATTCCGGGCAATGATGATGCTATACGTTCTATCAGGCTTTATGCAAAAGGTATTGCCGATGCCGTCATTGATGGAAAAGGTTCGCTCTCGCATATGCTGGATGAAGATCAGACCGATGATTTTGTTGAATTGGATGAATCAGGGGCTCCCATACCCAGGGACAAGCAGAGAAAGAGGAAACCGAAGCCGCAAACCAAATCAAAAACCAGTGCCGGCAAAACCGCCAAGCCTGATGAACAGCCGGAAGCAGAGACAAAGCAGGTTGCAGGGGCTGTTATAAGCATTGATAAAAACAGCAGCGATGATGACACTGTTGCGCAAGCAGACACAAAGCAGGTTGCTGGGGCTGTTATAAGCACTGATGAAAACAGCAGCGATGATGACACTGTTGCGAAAGCAGACACAAAGCAGGTTGCAGAGACTGTTGTAAGCGTTGATGAAAACAGTAGTGCTGATGACGTTGTTAAGGTCGAAGCGCCAGAGGAAGCGGCCAGCATTAAAAAGCAGGCGACAAAAAAGAAAGTAGCCAAGAAGAAAACCACCACGAAGAAAACATCAGCCAGCTCATCTGCTGAATCTGAGACATCTGATAGCGATTGAGAGAGTCAGGAAATGCAAATAACAGCCTCTATGGTAAAAGAGTTAAGGCAAAGGACTGGCGCAGGCATGATGGACTGCAAGAAAGCCTTGCAGGAAGCCGATGGTGAAATTGAAGCAGCCATTGAGGCAATGCGCAAGTCGGGCATCGCCAAGGCCGCAAAAAAGGCAGGCCGGATCGCCGCAGAAGGTATCATCGCCATCAAACAAAATGACGACAATACTGAAGCGGTGCTTGTGGAAGTGAATTCCGAGACAGATTTTGTTGCCAAGGATGAGAATTTCCTGGCTTTTGTCGATCTGGTCCTTAGTGTAACGCTGGCAAACAAACCCGCTGATATCGAAACCCTTAACAAATTATCTGTTGCCGGCGATACAGAGCAGAGTGTTGAGAATGCGCGCTTGCAACTTGTTTCCAAGGTGGGTGAAAATATCAGTCTCAGGCGCTTTGAGCGGCTCAAGGCCGAGGGTGAGAATCTGGGTGCTTACATACACGCTAGTCGTATCGGCGTGTTAGTCGATCTTGAGGGGGGCGGTGCTGATCTGGCCAAGGACATCGCCATGCATATTGCCGCAAGTTGTCCGTTATGCATCACTGAAGCCGATGTGCCGACAGAGGTGTTGCAAAAGGAAACAGAGATATTTATCGCGCAGGCAGAGGAAAGTGGTAAACCTGCCGGGATCATCGACAAAATGGTTAGCGGCCGGATTAAAAAATATCTCAAGGAAGTGACCTTACTTGGACAGCCATTCGTTAAGGATCCGGATCAATCTATTGAAGGTTTGCTTAAGGCCAATAAGGCAACAGTAAAACGATTTGTGCGCTTCGAAGTTGGAGAAGGCATCGAAAAGAAGCAAGACAATTTTGTAGAAGAAGTTATGGCACAGGCAAAATCACAATAGAGTAAAAACAATATTTTAAATTAATAAGAGTAAAAATTTGGCCTCATCATCTCAGGATTTTAAATACCGGCGGATACTGCTGAAGCTTAGTGGTGAAGCCTTGATGGGTGAAGCGGGCTATGGTATCGAACCGGCAATCATTAAACGCATTGCCGGGGAAATAGCAGAACTGAGCAAGAATGGTGTGGAGATTGCCATTGTTATCGGTGGTGGTAACATCTTTCGTGGCGCCGGGCTGGCTGCATCAGGAATTGATAGGGTGACGGCCGACCATATGGGTATGCTGGCGACCATTATGAATTCTCTGGCCATGCAGGATGCACTGGAGCAACTCGGTATGCATGCTCGTGTCATGTCCGCGATTGTGATTAACGAGATCTGTGAAGACTACATCAGACGGCGAGCGGTCAGACATCTGGAAAAAGGGCGGATTGTTATCTTTGCAGCGGGGACGGGCAATCCATTCTTTACCACGGATTCAGCCGCCAGCCTGCGGGCAGTTGAAATCAATGCCGATTTGTTGATCAAGGCGACCAAGGTAGATGGTATCTATTCTGCCGATCCACTGCGTGAAAAAGCTGCCGAGCGTTATGACAAATTAAGTTATGATGAAGTTATTGTACAAAAACTTGGTATTATGGATACGACCGCCATTGTCTTGTGCCGGGATAATAAGATGCCACTGCGGGTATTGAACTTAATGAACCCCGGTTCATTGATGCGGGCGGCACTGGGACAGAATGAAGGTACACTGGTAAGCTGATCGATCCATCTATGCAGGGAGACAGGTCATGACTGATACTGAAATTATTCAAGATGCGGAACAGCGCATGGATAAAAGTATGGCTGCATTACAGCAGGAACTGTTGAAGATTCGTACCGGGCGCGCCCATCCCGGTTTGCTTGAGCACATCAAGGTCAGTTACTATGGATCTGAAGTCCCACTTAACCAGGCCGCCAATATCAATATACAGGATGCACGAACTCTGGCTGTTACAGCCTGGGATAAAAGTATTGTCCCGGATATTGAAAAGGCAATTCTGAATTCTGATCTGGGTCTGAACCCGGTCACAACCGGGGATATGATCCGGGTGCCTATACCTGCCTTGACGGAAGAAAGACGCAAAGAACTAAGTAAGGTAGTGCGTGCTGAGGCAGAGAAAGCAAAGGTAGCAATACGTAATATTCGTCGTGATGCAAATCATTCCTTAAAGACCATGGTCAAGGATAAGCAGATAACCGAGGACGATGAAAGGCGGGATGAAGAACAGATCCAGAAACTGACCGATGCACATATCGCAGAGATGGATAAGATACTGGAAGAGAAAGAAAAAGAATTGATGGAGATTTAAGGATACTCTGAAACAGTCATGGTCTGCTGAATAATAAAGCAGAGTTTGCAGGATAATTAATGTATCGAGACGCATAAAACTAAAGGTAAATACCTTCGCCAGCGAAAAATCACAGGTTTTTTCAGTTTCTACATAGCAGATGGCCGGTTGTACTCTCATATCACTCAAATCTAACGAGTGTTCGTCCATAAGCGCTATAATTTTTCTCGCAAAGACGCCATTAAAGGACTCGTAATATGCTTTTAAACCAATATTTTATAACTTTGCGATGTTTGCGCCTTGGCGAGAATTATTCTTCCTGCATGGATACTAACTAAACCATGGTCTCCAATCACCTTCAAGTACCGGGTCACGTCGCCATCATTATGGATGGAAACGGGCGCTGGGCGAATGGGCATAATTTACCCAGAGCGGCAGGACACAATGCGGGTGTCAAGGCGTTGCGCAAGATAGCAGAGCATTGTGTTGACAGGAAGATTGATATCCTGACTGTTTATGCCTTCAGTAGTGAAAACTGGCGGCGTCCCGAAAAGGAAGTCAGTCTACTGATGGAATTATTCATGTCTTCACTGAAATCAGAAGCGCAGGATCTGCATAAAAACAATATTGTTTTACGATTCATTGGTGAACGCACGGTCTTTCCTGAAAAATTGCAGGCAACCATTGCCGATGCAGAGGCACTGACAGCTGATAATACCGGCTTATCGCTGGTCATTGCTGCAAATTATGGCGGTCGTTGGGATATCGTTACAGCGTGCAAGAAACTCGCGGAGAAAACGAAATCGGCAGAGATAGACGTTAGCAACATCGACGAAGCCTTGCTAAATCGGACTATGTGCCTGGGCGATCTCATTGCGCCTGATCTGTTTATCCGGACCGGCGGCGAGAAACGTATCAGCAATTTTCTGTTATGGCAGCTGGCTTATACAGAGCTGTATTTTACCGATATTCTCTGGCCGGATTTTGGTGCTGAACAACTGGATGAAGCTGTTGCCTGGTTTTCGGAACGACAGCGGCGTTTCGGTCGCACCGCAGAACAAGTGCGCTGATAGTGCTTAAACAAAGGCTTATTACCGCGGCTGTTTTGATCCCGCTTGTCATGATAGCCGTGATCATGCTTGATGCATTGCTTTTGGCAGGGCTATTTGCGCTGTTCATTTGCCTGGCTGCGTGGGAATGGGCAGCAATGTGCGGTTATAAGGCTGCGACCAGCCGTGTGCTTTACGTGGCCCTGATGATGGTTTGTCTGTCTGCCTGTTATCTCTTCAAGGATACGCATTTGTCAGCAATAATTATCGTGGCAGCCTTGATTTGGTGGCCTTGTGCCATGTTGTTGGTGATCTCTTATAAACAAGATACAATTTCGGCGTTAGATTCTCGTATACTAAAGGCCGGTATAGGCGTGCTGGTGCTGGTGCCTGCCTGGCTGAGTCTGGTGCTGTTACACGCTGTTGAACCTGATGGTGTTTTTTATGTGATTTTCCTGTTGATCCTGATATGGAGTGCTGACACGGTAGCTTATTTCAGTGGACGCCGCTGGGGCAAGCATAAACTTTCAAGCGTTGTCAGTCCGGCCAAGAGTTGGGAGGGAGTGATCGGCGCGCTGATAGTGACCGGCCTGTTGAGCCTGCTGGTCGCCGTCTCAACTAATATGCAAGGTATTGAAATATTGATATTTTTAGCGATATGTCTGATAACAGCTCTGGCTTCGGTGTTAGGGGACTTGTTTGAAAGTATGATAAAGCGCTATGGAAACCTAAAAGATAGTGGCGCATTACTGCCTGGGCATGGCGGTGTCATGGACAGGCTCGATAGCCTGACTGCTGCCAGTCCGGTGTTCCTGGCAGGTCTCTGGTTGCTAAAGGCGTTACCGTGATTGGGGTAACTATCCTGGGATCGACTGGCAGTATCGGCATCAGTACATTAGATGTTATCTCCCGCCACCGTGAAAAATATGAACTTATCGCGTTAACGGCCAACAAAGGTGTTAATCGTCTGCTGCAACAATGTCTGCAATGGCGCCCGAAATTTGCTGTGATGGCAGATACGGACAGTGCTGAGGTCCTGCGACAATCACTGTCTGCTGAAGCGCCGGAGGTTGAAGTCCTGGCAGGGGTTGATGGCTTGCAACAGGTTGCCAGCCTTGCCGAGACGGACTATGTGATGGCTGCAATAGTGGGAGCGGCGGGTCTCATACCTACATTGGCAGCCGCGCAGGCTGGTAAACGCGTATTATTGGCAAACAAAGAATCACTTGTGATGTCCGGAAAATTATTCATGGATGCAGTGCACGATCACCATGCCGAATTATTGCCCATAGATAGCGAGCACAACGCTGTTTTTCAGTGTATGCCGCCGGATTTTCAGCAAGGACTCGAATCGGTCGGGGTCACGCGTATATTGCTGACCGCCTCAGGTGGACCTTTCAGGACCACGCCCTTATCAGAATTAAACGACATAACGCCTGAGCAGGCCTGTGCCCACCCGAACTGGAAGATGGGCCGAAAGATATCTGTCGATTCAGCGACTATGATGAACAAGGGCTTGGAGGTGATCGAGGCCTGCTGGCTGTTTAACACCAGCCCGGCCCATGTTCAGGTAGTGATGCACCCGCAAAGCGTTATTCATTCACTGGTTGAATATGCCGATGGTTCAGTTCTGGCGCAGTTGGGTAATCCTGATATGCGTACACCTATCGCCCATGCGATGGCCTGGCCAAAGCGTATAAAAAGCGGTGTAACACGTCTGGATCTTTTTGCTGTGGCACAGTTGGATTTTGAGAAACCGGATCTGCAACGCTTTCCATGTTTAAAACTGGCGTCTGAAGCAATGGATGTCGGGGGTACCGCAACGGCCATCCTCAATGCAGCGAACGAAGTCGCTGTGGAGGAGTTTTTACAACGACGGATTCGTTTCACCGAGATCCCGAAAATTGTGGAACTGACCTTGAGTAATGTGTCATCGCAGCAGGCAAGCTCACTCGATAGCGTATTGGCAGCGGATAAGCATGCCAGGGATTATGCGATCAATGTGGTACAGGAGCTTGCCGCATGATTGGTTTTATTCAATCTCTGGGCGCGTTTCTGCTGGCCCTGGGGATTCTCATCACCTTTCATGAATTCGGACATTTCTGGGTGGCGAGGAAATGTAATGTAAAGGTGTTGCGCTTTTCCGTTGGTTTTGGCCGGCCCATCTGGAAACGCTATTTTGGTGAGGACAGGTGTGAATTTATCGTCGCCGCCCTGCCATTGGGGGGCTACGTGAAGATGCTCGATGAACGGGAAGGCGAAGTAGCGCCGCAAGAGCGTCACCGGGCCTTCAACAATAAATCTCTCGGTCAGCGTTTTGCCATTGTCATTGCCGGCCCGATATTCAATTTTATCTTTGCCGTATTTGCTTACTGGATCATGTTTATGATAGGCATTACCGGTTTAAAACCTGTTGTCGGTGAGATCGATAGTGCGTCTATGGTCGAACGGGCAGGCTTTCGCTCGGGTGATGAAATAATCAGGGTGGATGATCGTGAGACGCCCATATGGTCTGCGGTGATGAACATCATTGTCGCCAGGGTGGTTGATGGGGCGCAAGTAAAATTTACATTACGTGGTCAAGATGGCATTGAAAGAGAGGCCATTGTTGATGTGTCACAAGTGTCTGTGGATGACATGGCAGGCGGGAACTTGTTGCGGATATTGGGTTTATATCCGAAAAGACCGGTGGTCCCTGCGGTCATAGGTGAACTGGTGCAAGGCAAACCTGCAGAGCAAGCCGGTTTGTTGGTAGGCGACAAGATCATTGCTGTCAATGCTGTGCCTGTTAAAGACTGGATGCAGTGGGTGGATATTATCCGCGCAAATCCGCAACGGCCTATTAATGTTGAGGTAGCACGCGATCAGCAACAACTGTCGATAATGATCGTGCCGCAAAGTGTGCTAACGGAAGAGGGCGAAGCAATCGGCAGGATTGGTGCGGCTGTGGATGATGGCTATACGAAGGATAAATCACTGATGGCGATACAATCCTATTCAATCATTCCGGCATTTTCCAGGGCGGTTGCCAAGACTGCAGAAATGTCAGTGTTGACATTGCGCATACTGGCTAAAATTATTACTGGCGAGGCATCGGTGAAAAATCTCAGCGGTCCCATCAGTATTGCCCGCTATGCAGGGCAAACTGCTGGTCTGGGTGTGGTGGCATTTCTAGGTTTCCTGGCGATCGTCAGCGTTAGTCTTGGTGTCTTGAATTTATTGCCGATACCATTACTGGATGGCGGCCACTTAATGTATTACCTTATAGAGTTGCTAAAGGGTAGTCCGGTATCGGAAGCTACACAGGTAATTGGACAACAGATTGGTTTGGCTATGTTACTGGGATTAATGGGAATTGCGTTTTATAATGATATTCTTCGATTGATGGCGTGATTAAAAGATAATAAAAAAGATTAAGTATTTCATGAAGGTAATTAATTTTCCTCATATAAGACATTATATTTTTCTACTGCTGGTCTTCATCACAAGCAGTGTGATAGCAGAGGATTTCGTGATAGAAGATATTCGCGTTGAAGGCTTGCAACGACTGACGCCGGGCACGGTTTTTAACTACATGCCACTGGAAGTCGGGGATACCTATACGGATGGCGTCTCAATCGAAGCGGTACGCTCCTTGTTTAAAACGGGTTTTTTTGATGACGTCAGGCTGGAGCGCGATGGTAATGTGCTTGTCGTTATAATCAAAGAACGTCCTGCCATCGGTAGCATCGCAATAAGTGGTAACGAGGATATCAAGACTGAGGATCTGCTGGATGGCTTGAAGCAGGTTGGCTTTGCTGTGGGCCGTGTTTTCGATCAGTCTGATCTTGATAGACTTGAACGGGAACTCAGGCGCCAATATTTTTCAGCAGGCAAATACGCTGTAAAAATAAATTCCAATGTCACACCACTCGCTAATAATCGTGTTTCCGTATCCATAGACATTAAGGAAGGAAGTGCTGCAAAAATCGTAAAGATTAATATTGTAGGAAATAAGGCTTTCAGGGAAAAAGAATTACTGAAGCTGTTCGAGCTGACTTCTCCAACAATGATTTCGTTTTTTACCAAAAGCGATCAGTACTCCCGGCAAAAATTATCCTCTGATCTCGAAAATCTACGTTCGTTTTATCTTGATAATGGCTATGTAAATTTCAATGTTGATTCAACCCAGGTATCTATCACACCGGACAAGAATGATATTTACATCACTATCAACCTGACGGAGGGCGTGCAATATATTGTGTCCGGCGTAAAACTTGCCGGTGATCTGATCCTGCCGGAAGAAGAATTGTTTGATTTGATTACAGTTGCCCAGGGAAAGCTCTTTTCCCGCAGGCATATTACAGATACCAGCACACGCTTAACGGATCGACTGGGACATGAGGGCTATGCTTTTGCGAATGTAAACTCCATCCCTGATATAAATGAAGAAGACAAGACAGTTTCTATTACCTTCTTCATCGATCCGGGCAAGCGTGTCTATGTCAGAAGAGTTAATTTTACCGGTAATACTACTACTAAGAGCGAAGTGCTAAGGAGGGAAATGCGACAACAGGAAGGTGCCTGGATTTCAACACCGCTGGTCGAAAGAGGAAAAATACGCCTGCAAAGACTGGGATATTTCAAAGAGGTCAATGTTGAAACACCGGCTGTGGCCGGATCAGCTGATCAGGTGGATGTCAACTATACTGTTGAGGAGAGACCGTTTGGTAATTTTACTGCGGGTTTGGGCTTCTCCCAGAGTCAGGGCCTGATCGTTCAAACCAGCATCACCCAGAATAATTTTCTGGGCAGTGGTAACCGCATCCAGTTTGCGTTTAATAATAGTTCTGTGAACCGCAGGTTTTCTCTCGGTTATTTGAATCCGTATTATACAGTTGATGGTGTCAGCCGGGGTTTCAATATTAACTTTCAGGAAACCGATGCATCTAATGCCAATGTCACCGCCTTTGACAGCAGGGTCTTCGGTGGTGGCATCAGTTTTGGCATACCGGTTTCCGAATTTAATTTTGTTAATACATCACTGAATTATGAAAACACAAAACTGTCGGAAGATGGCTTTTTCGCCGAGGAACTCCGGGATTTCATAAATAGAGAAGGCAGTAAGTTCAATATAGTGCGCCTGGGCGCCGCTTTCTCCTATGACACACGCAACCGGGCTATCTTTCCCGATAGAGGGGTGTTGCAGAGGGTCAGTGCAGAGTTGGCGCTGCCTTCATTTGGGGACTCGGTGCAATTCTTCAAGCTTAACTACAGGGCGCAGTGGTTCTTTCCGTTGTATAGAGACTTTATTATTTCTCTAAAGGGCGATGCGGGCTTTGGTGAAGGTATTTTGGGAACCGATGCGCTGCCTTTCTTTGAGAACTATTATGCAGGTGGTCCCCGCACAGTACGTGGTTATAAAGAAAATACGCTTGGACCACGGGATTCATTCGGGCGCCCGAAGGGTGGTAACATAAAAATAGTGGCAGGGGTCGAAATAACCTTACCGGTGCCGTTCCTGAAAGAACTCGACTCTGTGCGCATCACCGGATTTTTTGATGCGGGTAACGTCTGGTGCAGTGGTGACACTGTGAGGAGTGGTTTACTGCTTGCTTCGGTTCCTAACTGCCGGGATGAAGACCGCTTTGATCTCAGTGATTTAAGGTACTCAGCAGGTATCAGTGGTATTTGGATTTCGCCCTTTGGCATGGTCAGTGTTAGTATATCGCAGGCAATTGGCGATAAACCTGGTGATGAGATCCAGTCGTTTCAGTTTACTTTTGGACAGTCTTTTTAATATTTAATATCGGAGCAGGCCATTGAAAATAATTAGCACATATTTAATCACCGCACTATTGATAATAGGCCCAACAGCGACAGCGGTTTATGCAGAAGATTACAAGATTGGGGCAGTCAACGCAGTACGTCTGCTGGAACAATCGCCACAGGCTGAAAAAATGCGAGCACAGATAGAAACGGAATTTTCACCCAGAGATCGGGAATTGGTCCTTGCTCAGAAAAAACTCAAGGAACAACAAGACAGGCTGGCTAAAGACGCAGCCATTATGAGTGAGTCAGAAAGAAAAAAACTTGAGCGGGATATAATCAATGCGAGACGGGATTTAAAGCGCAGTCAGGATGAGTTCAGGGAAGATTTGACTTTCCGGCGTAATGAAGAGATCGCAAAGATACAAAAGGAGATTGTCGAGGGTATACAGGCTGTTGCTAAAGAGAACAATTATGATGTTGTTCTGAGTGAAGGGATTATCTATGCGAGCAGCAAAATAGATATGACCAAGCTAGTCATTGATTATTTAAAGAAAAAAAATGGCATGGCAACTACTGAATAAACCTTAAGGTCCCATCATCGGCCGGGTTTTATCTACAGATGGTAAATGCTTGTATAGTCGGTTCACGCTTGACGTTTGCTGGTATTTACCGGTTTTGGTAGTCGTCCTGATGACCGAACCTTCAGTCAGCCTATGATAGACTAGCCAGATGTCTATTACCCTCCAGGAAATCGCTGAACGCATAAACGTTGAACTACTTGGTAATCCGGATTGCAAAATTACCGGGGTGGCTACATTACAAAATGCGCAAGCCGGTCATCTCAGTTTCCTGTCCAACAGGCGCTATTATCGCTACCTGAAGACAACCAGCGCCTCTGCAGTGATTATCGCCCCGCAAGATAAGGATAACTGCCCTGTCAATGTACTCGTCAGTAGCACGCCGTATCTTAGTTATGTCAAGGCGGTACGCTTGTTACACCCGCAACAACTATTTGAACAGGGAATTGACGTGCATGCTTCAGTTCATGATGATGCAGATATTTCCTCGACTGCTTATATCGGGGCAAATGCAGTCATTGGTGCTGGCGCGCAGCTTGACGATGGTGTTTATGTTGGTCCGGGCTGTGTTGTTGCCGAAAATGTTATTATCGGCAAGAATACCAGGCTGCTTG
>JADFPU010000066.1 GCA_022562175.1 Pseudomonadota bacterium
ATCGAGACACCCGCCCCGACAATAGACTGCACACCGTGGTATCAGTCGTGAGTCTGGACAACACCTCGCCTGTGCCGGTCACTTCAAAGAAAGTCGGACTCATCCTGATGACATGGCTGTATACGCGGGAACGAATATCAGCGACAAACCGCTCGCCAATCCACATGACAAAGTAATGACGCAATGACGCAAACACCGCGAAGATTAATGACAACAGTAGCAAGGCCAGGAAATACAGGTTAATGGACTCAATGGCCTCATCGGAAAAGCCGTAATCGATGACATAACGGATCGCAACAGGCATCCCTAGCGCTGCCATGGCAGCAATCGTCAGGCAGGCAAAGGCCAGTAAAAGCTGGCCTGTATAAGGTTTTAGAAATGGCAGGGCCTGACGCAACGGTCTTATATTGCTGCTCTTGGGCCGTTCGCCATGACTGGAGTTATTATTATTACGTTCCGGCATTTTATAGACACTGATATTTAATAAGGGCGCAAGCCTAGCATCTTTTACACGGTATGAGTGAAATGGTATTGACAAGAGTCAGAAAAATTCTGACTGGCTTAAATTAATAGATCAAATGCCCACAGGCCCCTTACATTACTGTAATTATCGCAGAGCTGTTCATCGGACACTGACGACAAACATTTCTTAGCATGAATATCTGCTGCTTGACGTTTACAGGTATAATGCACAACCTTATTTACACTTTTTTCTGATACTTGAGGAATCACCAACCATGATGATGGATTTTTTAGCTGAATACGGGATGTTTCTCGCAAAGCTCGGCACATTTGTTATCTTGCTACTGGCAATTGTCGTCATTGCCTTTGTCCTGTTTATGCGCGCCAAAGCCAGTGGCGATGAGCACCTTGAAATTAAAAACCTGAACCAGAAATATGAACACATGCAACTGATGTTGAAATCAGCGATCCTGCCAAAAAAAGCCTTCAAAAAAGAACTCAAAGCGCTCAAGGCAAAGCACAAGCAAGAGCAAAAAAAGAATCCGAACCTGACGAGCGCCATAATATCTATGTACTAAATTTCAATGGTGATATCCGTGCCTCGGAAGTAGCGTCATTGCGGGAAGAGATCACTGCCTTACTGACCGTGGCTGATAAAAACGATGAAGTCATTGTGCTGCTGGAAAGTGGAGGCGGCACTGTGCATGGCTATGGCCTGGCCGCCTCACAGTTACGAAGAATTAAAGATAAATCGATCAAACTGACTATATCCGTAGATAAGGTTGCCGCAAGCGGTGGCTATATGATGGCCTGTGTAGCGGATCATATCATCGCATCGCCGTTCGCGATTATCGGCTCTATCGGCGTACTGGCCCAGATCCCCAACTTCAATCGCTTTCTGAAAAAGCACAACATCGACTTTGAGCAAATATCTGCCGGCAAATATAAACGTACACTCAGCCTGTTTGGCGAAAATACTGACGAAGACAGAGAGAAACTCCGGCAAGAACTGGAAGACACTCACCAGCTGTTCAAGGAATTCGTCAGTGAAAACCGTACAAAAATCGATATCGAGAAAATAGCCACCGGCGAACATTGGCACGGCAAAAATGCCCTGAAATTGGGGCTGATCGATGAATTAATGACCAGTGACGACTTTCTCAGTGAAGCAAGCAACTCAGCCGACATCTATGAAATAAGCTATTACCGCAAGAGACCTTTCATCGAGAAGATCCTCAGCCCCGCGATAAAATTGTTTGAACAAAATAATATTTAACACAGCCGATTCTGGCTACGCATTTGATTTTTACAATTAAAAAACATCTGTCCTGTAGAGAAACCCAACGTCAACTGACACTAAATATGGTGATCTATACCCCTATAAACTACCAGATATAGGCAAACCCCTGTGTAGTTGAAAGTTAAAATAATAATTAAAAGACTCTATTATTATCTTGATTTATAAGATAATTTCATGTATTTTTATATGAAAATCGAAAGGGGGATTATACAATGAATGTCGAAATGGCTTATCAAGTACGTCGAGTGGAAAATGCCAGGCGCTCAGCAGATGAACGCAGAAAAAATGGCCTGAGTATGATCAGTAATTACAGCGAATTCAGTGGTCAGGAGCGCCGAAGAGCGCAAAACAGACGAACGCTAGCCGAAAGAAAAATCTAGCTGTCATCCATTATTGTGGCTGACTTGCAGCTTGCACGCTTGTCTAGACAATAGCCGCAGTCTCGTCTGTCCGAATCAAGGTTTTGTTAATTTAAGGCGTTCCTGACTTCGTCGGCAATGATTTTTATTCCCTGGCTGACCACATCATCATCCATCGCATAGGTCACGCGAATACACTCATGTTTGTGTTGCCATGCTTGCTCCAGACCCGGAAAAAAATAGTGGCCGGATAAAACCAGCACACCGCGTCTCTTCAATCGGCGGTATAATTCTTCACAACTGATCGGTAAATCCGGAAACCACAACCAGAGAAAGATAGCCCCTTCTACTTTGTGGATGTAATAGTCTATGCCGGCAAGTTCCTGATGAAATAAGGCTACGGCTCGTTTTGCCTTGCTTTCGTAATAAGGTTTGATCACCGTTTCACCGAGCCTGATGACGTCACCACTTCTGACAAGTTCAAGTGCCATAGCCGGGCCAAAGCTACCCAGGGCCAAACTGATGATTCCATTCATGTTTGCTATTGCCTCGGTAATCTGCTCGTTGGCAATGATAATGCCTGTCCTCGCTGCGGGCAGCCCCAGTTTAGACAAGCTCATACAAAGTATGACCTGCTCAGACCAGATCGGATGGGCATCGGTAAACACAATATTCGGGAAGGGCATGCCATAGGCATTATCAAGGATGAAAGGTATCTGGTGTTGTTCGGCAAGTTCGAGCAGATGCGTCACTTCCTCATCAGTCAAGACATTACCGGTCGGGTTGGTCGGACGTGAGACGCAGATTGCACCAATGCTCTCATCAATATGCAAGTCATCAAACGCCACATGATATTTAAACGTATGATCATCAAATGTCTCTATTGCTGGCTTGTTGGCTACGAACATATTATCGGTCAGTCCAACATCACCATAACCGATATATTCAGGCATCATGGGTAATAGAATTTTTTTCAATGTGCCATTTTGAAATTCACCGGCCAAGCTATTAAACAACAGGAAAAAACCTGACTGGCTACCGGCTGTGAGAACGATATTTTCCGGACCCAATTTCCAGCCATATGTGTTCTTTAATAATTCAGCCAGCGCCTGAAGAAACTGTTGCTCGCCTCTGGGGGCATCATAATTACCGATTATTTGTGCAAACTCATCAGGGTTATCAACAAACCACTGCATGCGTTTTCGAAAATATGACTGCACTTCGGGGATGTGTGCAGGATTCCCTCCACCAAGCATGAGCATCTGCTTGTCACCTGCCATGGCATCCCCCAGATCTTCCATTAACTGGACGATCCCGGAATGTTCAGTAAAGCGTGTCGCAAATTTTGAAAAAATCATAGATCCGATAATAGTAAAATGGAAATAACATCCGTTGAACTCATAACATAATTTTACTTTTTACTTTTACTTTTTGCAGCCATTTTCTTGCCAATCAGAATCATTCTGATTACACGCTCAGCGGCATTGGCCAGATGCCGTCGAGAAAGCTTGATTGCCTCTGCCAATGTCATATCACGTGCTGCCGCACTGGCCAGACCGTCGATACCATATTTGAATACACCAGCGGCATCGTCAGCCAGACCGCCACCAATCACGATCACCGGAATTCCTTGTTTCTTTGCTAGCCTGGCTACGCCTGCCGGCGTCTTACCGAATGCGGTTTGGAAATCCACACGCCCCTCTCCGGTGATCACCAGATCTGCGCCTTTAATATGTTTCTTAAGCTCAGTTGCCCTGGCGATAATATCAATGCCGCTTTGAATATCGGCATTCGCAAACGCTACCAATCCGGCTCCCAGCCCACCTGCTGCACCTGCGCCTTTTAAACTCTGGACATTTTTGCGCAACTGTTTTTTTATGACGCCGGAAAAGTGGCGCAAATTATCATCCAGTTGCTTTATCATCGCCGTTGTTGCCCCCTTTTGCGGCCCGTAAACACACGCTGCCCCCCGCTTGCCATACAACGGATTATCTACGTCAGAAGCAATGATGATCTTTGTCTTGCGAACCCCCGGATGCAGTGCCGACATATCTATCGCAGCGATTTTTTTTAGCATGCCACCGGCGCCATACTCCTTTATGTGTCTGCCTGCCCTGCTGAAAAACTTCACACCAATTGCCTGTGCCATACCCGCACCGCCATCGTTGGTTGCCGAGCCACCTATGCCAATGATTATCTGCTTTGCACCTTTGTCAATGGCATCAATGATCAATTCTCCTGTTCCATAGGTCGTGGTTTTCAGGGGATTCATACTGGCGCCCTCGACTAAAGATAAGCCTGATGCCTCGGCCATTTCAATGACGGCTGTTTTACTAGCTTCCAACATGCCATATCTTGCCCGTACGGGTTGTCCGGCCGGACCTGTCACTTTCTTAAAGACAAATTTCCCTCCGGTCGCATCAACCAGCGACTGGACAGTTCCTTCACCGCCATCTGCCATCGGTATCTTGATGCATTTCGCCCCGGGCAAAACGCGTCTGATACCATTTTCAATGGATGAGGCAACTTGTAAGGAAGTCATATTTCCCTTAAAGGAGTCAGGCGCAATCACTATTTTCATTAATCAATCTCTCAATACAATAAACAGTTACTTTCGTTTAACGCGCCAGGGTTTCCAGCATTTTTGTCAACCCCGAAACCAGCCGGGCCATACGATCATAATCAAGTGTATGATACACATCACCTGCATTATGATAATTCCGGTTTCGATAATTCGATGTGTCGGTGATCATGATAGCTGGATAACCATATTCCCAAAAAGCAACATTATCTGATCGCCTGATGTCCGGAACCAACCACTCAGGCACGGCCAATCCTTCAGAAGGAAATTCAGCACGATGACGAAATGCCAGGATGGATTCAGCAAGCCAGCCCCTGGAGACCAGGTTGCTGACAAAAGCAATAAAATTTGCCTTGTCCGGATAAAAATAACTTAGCGGCCTCGGATAGCGTTGGCTATCCGGTTCATCTGAATAATAACCCAACATTTCTAATGAGAACATGCCGACAATATGCTCATTTCTGTCATAACTTCGTTTTGCAGCTTGTCTACTGCCCATTTCATCTGTTCCATAAAAAGGCAGTTCTTCGTTAGCAAAGGCGATGAAGCGTATCGTCCTGGACAATTTTTTATTTTTCAAGGCGCGGGCAATCTCCAGCAAGGCAGCCACAGCCGACGCATTGTCATCTGCACCTGGCGTCATCCAGACACTATCGTAATGAGCCCCAACAACAATGATCTCATCACGTCGTTGCCCGCCATACAGATCAACGACAATATTGCGGTATTGTTTTTCGCCAAATATTTGACTGAGCGGAATGTATGCAGCCGCCTTAAATTGTTCTTCAATATAATCTGCTGCCTTGTTCAAGGAAGCCATCTTTAAATAATGCCTCTCGCCGATTTCTTCTGACAGAAACCAAACATGCTCAGCCAGCCTGGTATTTAATAATTGCAACGCTTCATCGGCAACAGGCAACTGCCGGGTGTATGAGCTACCCGGCATTCTGAAGCAATAAAAAAACAGGCCGGCAACAACAGCTGAGATAACAAGGAGAAAAATTATCGACTTAAACAAACGTTCATTTAACTGCTTGTTTGGCATAACAGGCATATAGTGAGGTTTTTCCTGTAATCATAATCAATTGCGCTATCAAATACCTGTTTTAAATATTTCATGCCCGAGTTGATCACCAACACTGATGCTGTTTTCGAATACCTGGCCTGCATTAAGCTCCAATACAGCGCGGACAGCTACATCGCTGCTCATTAATTTTGTCGATTCTGGCTCGGCGTGATTAATAATTTTTGTTATTATTCCTGCAGCATTGATAAATATTATATCCAGCGGGATAAGAGTATTCTTCATCCAGATAGAAACCTGCCGTTGCTTTTTGAAATCAAGCAACATGCCATGCTCAGTAGGCATATGCCGTCGATGCATTAATCCACGTGTTCGTTGCCAGTGCGTATTGGCGATTTCGATCTGGTAAGCAAGCTGCTGCCCTGTTGCTGTGGTAATAGTTAATTTATCAAGGTCCTTTTCGATAACAGCTGTAGAACATGCGGCTAAAAAAAACAGCCCCACCAAACAAAAGCACTCCTGGAATAATTTGTAACAGCCGCCAAAATCGGTGTCATACTTGCGACACATCAAATCAGAAAATTCCACTTCATAACCTCTTGCTTGCTGTTAACCGGTCTGCTGTTATCCCCGTTCAAGTAAATTCCGCAGATCAATGATCCCCGCATTGGCCCGTGAGATATATGATGCCATCACCAGCGAATGATTTCCGACAAAGCCGAAACCCGTACCATTAAGGATAACCGGGCTCCACACCGTATTCTGGGTTGACTCCAACTCACGAATGATCTGCCTCAAACTGATCAGGGCATTCTTTTTAGTCAACACCTGTTCAAAATCAATCTCTACCGCACGCAGAAAGTGAATCAAGGCCCATGCAGAGCCGCGTGCTTCATAAAAAACATCGTCGATTTCAAGCCAGGGGGTTTTCACCATTACGTTTTGTGGTTTAACTGTTGATTGAGTGGCAGCAACATCTCCCTGCAGATCAGTATTGACACGCTTCTGGCCAACACTGGCGGCAAGGCGCTGCGATAAACTACCCAGACGCTTCTCAACGATGGCCAACCAGTCACGCAGATTATCGGCACGCGAGAAAAACTGTGCTCCTTGTTCATTTACCTTGTTTAAACGTTGCTTGAATCGCTCAATTGCAGCTAGCCCCTTGCGAAACTCACGCTCGGTCGCCGGCAGGATCCAGGAATGGGCATCAAAATGAAACTGTGGATCAGCAACAGTCAGATCAGGATCTTCGACTGACTGTGTCTGTGAACGACTAAAATCATTTCTGAAGGCACGCGCCATATCACGTAACTGGGTAATAACACCAAATTCCCAGTTGGGGATGTTATCCATTAAAACCCCTGGTGGTAGAACGTCGTTACTGAGATAGCCCCCACGTTTATCTAACGTCAGTTGCATGACATGCATGAAAGTCGACGTCATGACGTCTCCTGTTACCAGTTCCGCATGTTGACTGTTTTTTGCACGAGCTATTTGCTCCACATTAAAAAGTTCCGGTTCAGAATCCCATAATATGATCAGAATAAGGATGAGAACGATATAAATGAGTGAGCCAATGCCTGCTAAGCGGATGATCTTGTTTGTCGTCATGTCTGTCTTCGTGTTAAATTTTTGCTATATAAATACATGGGTTCAGAACAGAAAGTCAAGTAAAGTAAAACAACTGTGCTCTCATAACATTCTGTTAAATATATATTTTTAATTATTCCTGTAGTAAGTACTTTAGATTGCCGTAAACATTCTAATATGACATACAATTGAGTGTACATTCTTTAAATGACGCAAGCAGATATTTCCGTTTATCAACTTTTGGCATCTGCAGTGGCCAGGTTCTGTCTCGTCCTGTGTCTATCAAGCCTGCTATTGCTGCCAGGGCCAGCCACGGCTGATCTGGATAGTGCCGTGCGCGCTTATGAAAAAGGTGATTTCTATACTGCTTTACATGAATTTACCAGGCTCGCTCAAGCGGATGATGTACATGCACAATATAATCTGGCCTTTATGTATTACGGTGGTGAAGGGGTCGTCAAGGACTATACCAAGGCATTTCATTGGTTTGAAAGGGCGGCAAAATCCGGTCATAAACAGGCACAGGATATTCTCGGCTATATGTACAACCACGGATACGGTGTCCAGGCTAACAGGGTGCGGGCATACGCCTGGTATTCTATGGCGGCCAAAAACGGCATTTTTCTCGCGGCTAAAATTCGCGACAGCCTTGCGTTCGAAATGGGCAAGGTAGAACGCATACAGGCCGATCTATTGATCGAGGATTACCAAACAAGGTACGGCCATACGTCAGCAAGGTAGTCTCCATGCATAAACGCTATGATTTTTCTCGCCAAGGCGCAAAAACGCCATGCAAGAAATCGTAATCTGCTTTTATACCAATATTTTATAACTTTGCGATCTTCGCGCTTTGGCGAGAATTATTCTTCCTGGAAGGACACCGGGTAGATGTCCTGGTATTTTCTCAAGGGATCCAGATTCAGGTCGATATTGCTGGCAAGGGCTTAAGTCTGGAATATAAACAATGCGCTACATAATCTGCCTGGCTATGATTGGTTTCTGTGTAACAGCTAATGCTGCGTGGCAGCCGTCCAAGCTTGGCATTGACCTTGCCGAAGCAGACGTATTCGACAACATGTCCTGTCGCGATCTCTATAGAGAAGCGACGCGTTATGAACCCCGGACGCAAAACGTCCGTTCACCTTTATTCAATGAACAAACCGATTTCTATGTCACGGCTATTGGCATTGTCTTCGGGCCCGCACTGTACTACTACGGCCTCTATATTCCTTGGAGCCTTCGGGTAGAAACCCGTATCCATCAGACCTCGCAGCTGCTGGACACCATTCGGCAACGCATGGCTAGCCTGCAATGCTTTGTAAAATAACAGATATTTTAGCCCTCAATCTCCAAACAGCTACAGAACCGCGGATTTTCCAGCACCCAGGGATGATGTACTTGTTTGCTTAGCATATAAATAATGAATATTATATTCAATATTCATTATTTATATGCTATAAAGCCGTATGCAACCATCCGGCAAAACCGATGTCAGTATCGATATCCGACAAAAGATCCTGCAGGCCGCCCGAATTCGTTTCGATCAATATGGCTATAACAAGACCACGATGGCAGAAATTGCTGCTGACACGCATATGTCTACTGCCAACCTCTACCGCTATTTTAAAAACAAGCAGGATATCGCCGCTGGCTATGCCTCCTCACTTATCGCTGAACGCATTGAACAATTGCGCAAAAATGTCAGTCAGGAAAAACTAAGCGCAACTGAGCGTTTGCAAACCTACGCCATAACTACCTTGCGCTATTCCTACGAAATTGCCTCTGAGAACAGGAAAATCCATGAATTAGTTGATGCTATCTGCAGCGATCACCCAGAGTTCGTGCATCAAAAGATTGAAACAGAAACCGCCCTGCTCGCTGATATCCTTATCTACGGGAATAAAACAGGTGAATTTGCAGTTGATGATATAAATGTAACGGCCAGTAGCATCCATGTTGCATTGATCCTGTTTGATGTGCCGACCTATATGGGGCTTTATCCACTGCAACAATTCGAGGAAAAAGCAAAGGCTGTTGTACAATTAATTATTAAAGGAATAAAGAAAAATGGATAGGATTGAATCAGCTTTTGGACCATGGGTTATCAAACAGCGCTGGTGGTTGATCCTGCTCAGCCTGCTGCTGGTTGGATTATCTGCAACGGGTGGAAAATATTTATATTTCACTAATAACTACCGCATTTTCTTTAGCGAAGACAATCCACAATTACTCGCCTTTGAGGAACTGGAAAACACCTATTCCAAAAACGATAACGTCTTGATTGTACTGGAACCCAAGGATGGTAATGTGTTCACTCGCGAGACATTGTCAGTTATTGAAGAGCTCACCAACAAGGCCTGGCAGGTGCCTTTCTCCAGTCGGATCGACTCCATTACCAATTTTCAATACACACAGGCAGAGGAAGATGATCTCATTGTCGGTGACCTGGTCGAGGATGCCTCGACACTCAGCGATGAAGCGCTGGAGAAAATAAGAGCAATCGCTCTATCTGAACCTCTGCTGGTTAATCGTCTAATTTCAGAAAAGGCACATGTCACAGGGATAAATATCACTATTCAACTGCCACGACTCAACGAAGCCACTGGTATACCGGAAATCGTCGGATTTATTCGCAAACTGGTTGACGAAATCCGTGCTGAACACCCGGATATAAATTTCTACCTGTCCGGGGTGGTAATGTTGAACAATGCCTTTTCAGAATCTGCGAAAAGTGATATGAAGATATTGATCCCAATCAGCTTTGCACTGATGTTCCTGATCCTGGCACTGTTGATTGGCGGTATATCCGGTACTTTCTGTACTATCCTGGTTATCGCTTTCTCCATCATGACAGCCATGGGACTGGGAGGGCATTTCGGCCTGCCAATATCGCCACCATCTTCTTCTGCCCCTACTATCATTCTGACCGTATCCATCGCCAACTGTGTACATATGCTCGTGACAATTTCACACAATTTACGCAATGGCATGCAAAAGAATGAAGCCATACAAGAAAGTTTACGCGTTAATTTACAACCGATTTTTCTGGCAAGTCTGACGACTGCTTTGGGTTTTTTAACCATGAATTTCTCGGAAGTTCCGCCGTTTCAACACCTGGGAAATTTTGTCGCCATGGGAGTGCTCACATCATTTGTCCTGTCAATAACCTTTTTGCCTGCACTTATGTCTCTGCTGCCAATCAGCAGTAAGCGGGTTAGCAATAATAATGACACGGCCATGACCAAGTTAGGTGATTTTGTTGTCAAAAGACGGACACCATTGCTTTGGGGCATGACGGTAATGGTCCTTATTCTTCTTTCCGGCCTGCCTCGCAATGAACTCAACGACATCTTTGTACATTACTTCGATAAAAGAACTGTGTTCAGAACAGATACCGATTTTTTAACAAAGAACCTGACCGGCATAAACAGTATCGAATATTCACTGAAATCAGGTGAACCGGGAGGGATCAGTGAGCCGAAATTCCTGCATGACGTCGAAGCATTTGCCAATTGGTACCGGCAACAACCTGAAACGATACATGTCAACACCTTCACCGATATCATGAAGCGCCTGAATAAAAACATGCATGGCGACGATCAAAGCATGTACCGCCTGCCTACTGAACGTGACTTGTCAGCGCAGTATCTGCTCCTGTATGAGATGTCACTTCCATACGGCCTGGATCTGAATAACCAGATTAACATCGATAAATCATCGATAAGATTTATCGTCACACTGAAAACGATTTCGACCAATGAAATCCTTGCGCTTGAACGGCGTGCAAAAAAATGGCTGGCCGGTAATGCACCTGATATTAAATCAGCGGACGGCAGTGGGGTCAGTTTCATGTTTGCCAATATTGGTAAACGCAATATTGTCAGCATGTTGCTCGGGACAACCGTGGCATTGCTGCTGATTTCCTTTGTCCTGATCCTGGCGTTTCGCTCAATCAAGATCGGCTTAATCAGCCTGATACCAAACCTGGTCCCTGCAGCAATGGGTTTTGGTCTGTGGGGATTTTTTGTTGGAGAAATCGGCATTGCCTTATCGGTTGTTTCAACCATGTCGCTGGGGATAATTGTCGATGATACAGTCCATTTCCTGAGTAAATATATGCGTGCAAGACGTGAAAATAATATGAACTCGCAGGAGGCCGTTCGATATGCATTCAAAACAGTCGGTCGCGCCCTGATAATCACTTCTGTGATATTGACCGTTGGCTTCCTTGTACTGACTACTTCCAGCTTTAAACTGAATTCAGGGATGGGTCTTTTGACTGCCATCGTTATTTCGATCGCTCTCATTACAGACTTCTTGTTGCTGCCGACATTATTGATGAAAATTGAGGAGAAAAGTGATGCAAAAATGCTTGCTGCTGACGCTGCTATTAATTCTTCCACTGCATAGTGTTATTGCACAGACTGCTGAAGAAAAAGGTCTGGCCATTGCAACTGAAGCCGACCGGCGAGATACTGGCTGGATTGACCAGAGAGCAGACTTTATCATGACCTTACGCAACAAACAGGGACAGGAAAGTAAACGTTCCCTGCGCATCAAGACCCTGGAAGTAGAAGGTGACGGCGATAAAAGCCTGATCATCTTTGACACACCACGGGATGTAAAAGGCACAGCGTTTTTGAGTTACACGCACGCATTAAAGGCAGATGATCAATGGCTGTATCTGCCGGCACTGAAACGTGTAAAACGTATATCCTCTGCGAATAAATCAGGGCCGTTTATGGGCAGTGAATTTGCCTATGAGGACCTGACTTCTCAGGAAATTGAGAAATACACCTATAAATGGCTAAGAGACGAAAAAATAAACGATCACGACACCTTTGTAATTGAACGATATCCGCTTTACAAAAATTCAGGTTATACACGACAAATCGCATGGTTGGATAAAACCATGTATCAACCTGTAAAGGTTGAGTTCTACGACCGCAAGAATGCATTGTTGAAGACACTTACCTTTAGTGATTATAAACGATACATTGATCAATTCTGGCGCCCGGACAGCATGGATATGATTAACCATCAAACCGGTAAGACCACAACCCTGCAATGGGAAAATTACCAGTTTAAAAATGGTTTCAGCGATCGTGATTTTGACAGGAACACACTGAAACGGGCACGCTAATATAATCAGTCACGAGTCGCTGTTATTCGTTGCCTGTCACTGCAAATGCGATCAAAAATTGTTCTGGCAGTAATTGTAGTTTCAATTATCTCCATACCTTGCTATGCAGCAGAATGGACGGGGTTTGCCGGCATTGAATAT
>JADFPU010000253.1 GCA_022562175.1 Pseudomonadota bacterium
CAACTGTCTGCCCTGAAAAAAATATCAGGCTTTTCGTTGGCAGTATGGCACGTTAGAATACGCGGTTTTTTATGGCAGAAAATAAATGAAGCAGCATTTACGAAAGCTGATAACAGATTCCATCAACGAATTATTACAACAAAAAGGCTTACCGCTGCCACAAGGTTACACTGTGCAGATAGAGCGGACCCGAGATGCCAGCCATGGTGATTTTTTCTCAAACGCCGCCATGATATTGGCAAAACAACTGGGACAAAAACCACGCGAACTGGCCGCAGAGATCGTTGATCGGCTTGCTGTATCGGAATTCGTTGATAATTGCGAAATAGCCGGCCCCGGTTTTATAAATTTTTTCCTCTCGCAAAAGGCACATTTACAATTAATCCCCGACATTATTAATGCGGGTGACAGCTTTGGTCAGTGCGATCATGGTAAAGGCGAAGCTATTCTCATTGAATATGTCTCTGCCAATCCCACCGGACCATTACACATCGGTCATGGCCGTGGCGCTGCCTATGGCGCTTCACTGGCGAATCTGCTCAATACCGTCGGCTATGACACTAAACAGGAATATTATGTAAACGATGCCGGCAGGCAGATGGATATCCTTGCAATCAGTGTCTGGCTAAGATACCTGGATCTTTGTGGACAGCAGTTGCCTTTCCCGGAAAAGGCTTATCAGGGTGACTATGTCCGTGAAATTGCAGCGCAAATACATCAACAACATCATGATGACTTCGTCATACCCCTGCATGAGTTGTCCGGCGTCGATTGGCAACAGCATGATGTAGAGGTACAACTCGACAAACTGATTGCTATCGCCAAACAACAGCTTGGCGACGCTGGATTTCGCACTATTTTTAATGCAGGACTCAACAGGATATTGTCTGATATACGCGAAGATTTACAGGAATTCGGTGTCATCTATGACAACTGGTTTTCAGAACAATCCTTGACTGAAGATAATTTCGTCAACAACTGCATCAAGAGATTACAAGACAGTGGTCATGTATACGAAAAGGACAAGGCGCTGTGGTTTCGATCCAGCGAATACGGTGACGAGAAGGATCGTGTGGTCGTGCGGGACAATGGCCAAAAGACCTATTTTGCCTCCGACATTGCCTATCACGTGAATAAATTCAAGCGTGGTTTTTCCAAAACGATTGATATCTGGGGGGCAGATCATCACGGCTATATTGCCAGGGTGAAGGCTGCACTGATTGCCCTGGGTGAAAATCCAGATGCTCTGGATGTCCTGCTGGTGCAATTCGCCAATCTCTATCGGGGCAAGGAAAAGCTGCCGATGTCTACCCGGTCCGGAGAGTTTGTCACCCTGCGAGAGCTGCGTCAGGAGGTCGGCAATGATGCCGCCCGCTTCTTTTACGTCACGCGAAAATCAGAGCAACACCTGGATTTCGATCTTGAATTGGCAAAATCACAATCTAACGACAACCCTGTCTATTATATCCAGTATGCGCATGCACGTATTTGCAGTGTCCTGAAGCAAATGCAGCAACGACATTACCGCTATGAGCAGGAACAAGCCTTGCAATACCTGAATTTACTGACAGAGACACACGAAAAAGCACTATTAGCAACCTTGTCACGCTATCCGGAAATGATATTAAAGGCCGCTGAAGATTATGAACCTCACCTGATCTGCTTTTATCTGCGTGATCTTGCAAACGACTTTCATTCGTATTACAACACCCATCATTTTTTGATCGAGGAGTCTCGTTTACGTCAGGCCAGGATAAGCCTGATCCTGGCCTGCAAGCAGGTTATCTGCAATGGCCTGAGAATATTAGGCGTTTCTGCACCTGAGGAAATGTAATGTCCAGGGATTACAAACATATTAAGAAGGACAACAATAGACCGGCAGCAGGATTGCACAATTTCTTGCCGTTTATGACAGGACTCAGTATTGGCCTCTTAGTGGCCTTTATTGTCTTTTTGCATGAGCATCAGGCGGGTGGGAATATTGGCCTTGACTCAAACACCCAGACTGAAACCGGTGCGCAGCCACAGCAACCACTCAAAAAAGCGCAATCTTTACCAGAGCCGACATTTGATTTTTACAAAATATTGCCAAATAAAGAGGTCAATATTTCAGAGTGGATCGCTGAAGAACAGGACAAGGAAAAATCAGAGACTGACGAAACCAGCCTGTATATCTTTCAGGTTGGTTCGTTTAGAGAGTATAGCGCTGCTGATCAGGTCAAGGCGAAATTGGCGTTGATCGGTATTAATGCAGGTATTCAACGCGTCGTTATTAATGGGCAGGATGCCCGCCATCGTGTCCGTATTGGCCCCTATAAAGATCCTGAAAAACTAAAGCAAACACGCGAACAACTCATTAACAATGGACTGGACTTCATGTTGCTAAAGCTGAAAATGGAGGACATTCAGGCAACCAGCGGGTGATGGGAATGACCGCCATGGACGTTATATAAAGAGATAATGGAGCGGGTGATGGGAATCGAACCCACATTCTTAGCTTGGGAAGCTAATGTTCTGCCATTGAACTACTTCGGCTTAGTAATAACAAGTAAACGACCTTCTTTGGCTCTTTTACTCAAAACTCGACCCTTTCTGCCGTTTCCCTTATTCAATGCTGCATATGTAGGATTTAACGAATCACAGTTCGGGCACAGTAAGCGAAGGTTGCTTTCAACGTTATTGCGCCAGTTGCCGTCAATATGATCGGCGACTAATGGAACTTTTCCTGACTTGAGATTGACCCTTGACCACCCGCACAAGCAACACTCATTCTTAAACTTCCTTCGCAAATATCTTTTAATATGTCCCGAAACTATATCTAGACTCTTTAATCCATTTTCCTTTCCAGCCAGTCTGTATCTAAGCCGCCAGTGCTTCGATCCTTGTGGAGTGACTAAAAGATATAGACCCTCGCCATCAGTGAGCTTGTAGGGCTTGTCACGAGCCCTAGCACTGCGAATTTGGGTATTATTTAGCTTTTGCAATAACAGAAAAAAGTGATAAAAGTGTTACAAAGTATATTAACTCTTTAAATAATCTATAATTACGATGTGTCGCTTTTGAAAGTTTGAAAGTGATTTACGGTAAATGTGCATGAACAGAATGTATTGAAAATAATCTAATGCCAGTTTTGCTGACAAAACGGTTGCTCACGGCTAAGGAGGCGGGTACGTATCTGGGGATCTCGCGTGCGAAGGTATATCAAATGGTGGACCGGAA
>JADFPU010000067.1 GCA_022562175.1 Pseudomonadota bacterium
TGACTAACGCGTTTTAACAAACGTGGTGGAGAACCATGCCTGAAAATCACGCAACGGTGTTGTTACAGGCGGGAATTGGTCACAACCGCATTAGGGTGTGACCAACCGCAAGCGAGCTAACTCAACGATAGAGAAAAATGAAAATTAACGCATAAAATTGCTATATTAAAATTGCTCATGAAATATCCAGGCTAGTCCCTCGCCCTGTTCTCCAGCCCCGAGTCACGTCTCACATTCAACGCCGCTATCAACAGTCCCAAACTAATGAACGCCCCCGGGGCCATCGCAACAAGACTAAGTCCCTTACCACCACCCAGGAATTCCAGGGCCCTGTCCTGCACAGCCGGCCCAAACAACAGATCTGCCTGACTGAATAAACTCCCATAAGCAAGTAGTTCCCGGAACGCGCCTGTTAAGGTGATGATAAAAACAATACCAATGCCGCAGGTGATACTATCCAGCAACACGGTCGTTACATTTTGACGCAATGCAAATTCTTCAAGCCTTGCCAGTAATAAACTGTTTACTGCAATCAGCGGAATATAGATGCCGAAATCCACACTCAACTCATAAAAGAAAGCCTGAAATAACAGATATATTATCGTCACGGTCGTTGTACTGATTAATAAGATTATTGGCAAGCGCACTCGCAAAGGGGTGAAATGCCGGAAAGCAGATACCGTACACATGGTCAGTATCAGCGCCAGCATGGTCAGCAGACCGATTGCCAGACCTTTTATTAATGTCACACTGACGGCAATCAGTGGACAGAGTCCGGCGATGTGGAGCAGGACGGGGTTGTTTTGTAAAAGCCTGGCCCGGATCATTTGATTATTTGTGGGTATTTTATCTACCGGTTACAACCGTACGTTGTGATTATGAATCATTGATTGAGACATGTACTGAATTGGATAAATACTTTCGGTTTTACAATGCAAAAAGAAAACATCTTTATTGTTGCATCACTATCCAGTAAGTCGCCTGAGTAACGGACCTCATACAAACATCAGGTTGGGGTAGATTTACCCTTGCCCCTTCTGCACATCATCCACCCAGTCTTCAAGCGTAATAATACCGCCTTCTTTTTCAGGACGTCCCTCATCTTTTCGCGGTAAGACATCCTGCACCAAATCAACACGCTTCCAGCCTGCCAGCGGCGTCTTTTCCTTTTGTCCTGGCACATAATGGGAGAGTTCTTTCAATTCATATCTATGAACATAGCGCGGACAATTGATCCACATTTTGGAAAGCTTTACCCGTACGATGAGTTCCGCTTCTTTATAGTCCGAAATGAGCGGATCATCTTTTGAGACGATAGCCTTACCATGAAAGCGCAAACGGTGCGGCGTTTCAAAGTCTATGAACAAAATGCCGACTCTGGCAGTTTTCTGAATGTTACCCATGGAATAAAACATGCCATTGCCATCATAGGAGGGAAAAGCAATGGTAGTTTCATCAACCACTTTCACAAAGCCAGGCGCTCCGCCTTTATAAGACACTGTCGGCTGCCCTTCATGATCAATGGTGGAAAGAAAAAACATAGGGCGGCTTTCAATAAAGGCCTTTTCCGTTTCTCCTATTTCGGTTTTAACGATAATTTCTTCCAGCCGATCGGCTAATTTGCGGGTGTCAAATGCATCCTGCAGGTCGCGGTGTGTCTCACCATAAATATCACTCATTGTCTCTGCCCTATTATCAGGTTCACGAGGAGCCTAACATACTGGAAACACACATACCAAATACCAGTATCTTACAAACCAAGCAAGCCTCTGCGTCAACGCATGCTTGAAGATATGACCATGCGTAAATTTAAAATCCAAAATCCAAGCCGGGTACATTCGGACGGTCATGCCTGACCTCACTTATGCCACTTATGTGACCCCACTTATTCCCGTAGCCCCTCACACCGTTGTCGTGCTTAGCTGTTATTGTCACTAAACAAACCGATGTTTCGCATCCATTGCTTATAATCTATAAGGTTAGCGGGCAAAACGACCTTGGAATTAGACAAGCCCTTAATGGAACTCAGGTATTGCTCCGCCAGTTGTAAGTTTAAGGCGTGTTTCCCGCCGGGACTATTCGCTACAACGGCAATCTTGGAAATGGAGCCTGCCGTAGCTTTGGCAATCTCCAGTATCTCAGCAGCCTTACCCTCCGCCTCGTTGACCCGTCTTTGCATCTCACCTTCGGATCGATTGATTAATTCAGTTTTCAATCCCTCAGAACGATTAATTCGGCTTTGTTTATCACCTTCGCTACGCGCAAGAATTGCCCGTTTTTCTCTTTCTGCGGTGACCTGTTTTTCCATTGAATTTTTTACTGATTCAGGGGGGCTGATATTCTTTATTTCGTATCGGTGTACCCGGATCCCCCAGGTGTGCCCAGCTGCATCAAGGACTTCGACCACCTTGGCACTAATAACATCCCTTTCTTCAAAAGTACGATCGAGATCCAGGGTGCCAATCACTGATCGGGTTGTTGTTTGCGCCAGTTGCACGGCTGCATATCGATAATCGGTAATACCATAACTGGCCAATACCGGATCAGTCACAGAGATATAAATAACACCATCCACTTCCACCTTTACTTCATCTTTAGAAAAGCATTCCTGAGGCGGAACGTTGATGCTTTCTTCTTTTAAATCATGGATGTAGGTGACCTTATCAACAAATGGGATGAGCACGTGTAATCCTGCATCCAGGGTCTTGCTGTACTTGCCCAAACGTTCAACGATACATGCAGATTTTGTTGGTACAATCCTGATGGACTGAAAAAATTTTACGACAATGATAATAAAAATGATGCCCCATACCGCCATCACAAAAGTATCCATTATTATTTCCTCCCCTGTATGGTTTTACTAACATGCTCCATGCCTTCAAAGAACCCGCTCAGTTTCGCCATTTCTGCGGGCACGACTGTAACATCAGCTGTATCCATCACTGCAGCTACCTGACTAATGAATGATTCCAACAGTCTCAGGTGCATAGCATCCTCTCCTCCGGGCTCATTAATCGATTGAGCGAGGATCGCCATTCCCTCAGCTGTCGCATCAGCTATGATGGATATTTCCTTTGCGCGGCCATGCGCTTCATTTATGCGACGTTGTTTTTCCCCTTCTGACACATTGATAGCTTCTTGACGTTCCCCTTCCGACAAATTAATCGTAGACTCCTTTTCAGCAGTGGCCAGGGTTATCTCCGCCCTTTTCTGTCTCTCTGCTTCCATCTGCTTTTCCAATGTTTGCACAACATTATGGGAAGGCGTGATATTCATTACTTCATAGCGAAGTACTTTAATACCCCAAGATTCAGATGCTTTATCGATCTCGACAACGATGGTTTCATTGAGGGAATCTCGTTCGGAGAATGTCTGGCTTAACTTAAGTTTACCAATTTCAGAACGCATGGTGGTTTGCGCCAGATTGATCGCTGCTTTACGATAATTTTCGATACCGTAGCTAGCTTTTCGGCCATCCATCACCTTGATATACACTAGTCCATCAACTTCGATCTGTATGTTGTCCCGGGAAATACAATTTTGAGGGGGCACGTTAATGCATTGTTCACGAATATCATGACGATAGGCAGCGAGGTCAATGAACGGAATCAGAAAATGTATACCAGGTTCAAGTATATTCTGGAACTTTCCAAATCGTTCAATGACACAGACTTCACGAGTTTGAACGATGAGGATCCAGTGATACAATATAAACAACAGGCCCAGTATCGCAAAAGTAATATATGCTAACATATCAACTCCTATCTTTAATTGTTACCCACGTTTTAATGGTTAGATCCTAGCTCTATATCTATCATATCCTCTGCTCTCGCAGGTTCAACGACTAAAGTAATATTATTACGGGAAACGATCTTGACTTTTTCTCCTTTTCCAATCTCCGATCCATCACTGACCGCATTCCAGGTAATATCTCGAAAAGAAACCCGGCCAACATTTTCATCAGGCCCAATCGTTTCAACCACCTCAGCAACGCCATCCAGGATATCATCCGGATTAGAGAATGATTCATCGCCCGGAGCGAACCGTGTCACCAGTCCGCGTAGTGCGATTAGCATGACCAGTGAGGAAATAAACCACAGAGTGAGTGCACTGATCCATGTATCCACCAAACCCATTGAAATACAGACAGCTACCAATAAACCCGCCGCGGCCAGAAAAATGAGCACAGCACCTGGTATAACCAACTCAGCGACGCCGAAAATGATAGCCAGGATGATCCAGAACATGATATTTAGAAGAAAATCCAATTCAACCTCCAACGTAGTTCAATATCATCAATGCTATATAATTCATTGATATATCATGTCAACCTTCTTCGATATCAGACTGCGTCTAAATAGGTGGATAATCAACGCACACTAACAGAATTCTGCTCACGGTCGTATGACTAATACCTAATTGTTCACCGGATAGAAGATGCCGGAGTGGTTAACATTAAATCACTCCGTCTGCTTTTTCTTGTTGAGTTATGTGCGGGGGAATATTCGCAAATACTGTTCCGGCCTGCCTTGGCATATAAAGACATCAGCATGTTTTCAAGGTAAATTAAAAAGTGTAGCATGCCCTTTTTCTGTGAACACAGGCTGGCCGGTTGAATAAACTCAAATCCTGCATCTTGCACAAATTCAAGCATCAAGACCCCTTTCTCACCAACGAATTTCTTTTATCCGGCACTGGACCGGATTTCAGTAGACTCTGTATACCCGGATAATGATTACGATGCACCAGGAATTTTCTGCTAGCGTCACCCATCCGTTGATCTGCGCGGATTCTCGCAACAGCCACGTCTGCATCAATGATTTCTGTTCCACCAATGGCAGTAACCCCCCTTGCAAACAGCGGATCCGGAAAGAATCCTGCTGTCGGCCCGATAACAACAACATCAGTAGCTGATTGCATATGGAGGAGGATATCATCAATCGAGTTGTTAAGCAGGGTCGATGCCGTGGAGATTATCTTGTTGCAGTCTTGCAGACATTCAGGCTCAAGCACTACCCTGAACAAATCATCCTGTTGCAGAAATTTGGTTTTCTTTTCTACCACGGTCAGGTTGATTTTCTGCTCCCTTAACTTGCGTACCAGCGAAGGGAAATAGCCGATCATTCCCACATGGTCATTCTGCTCGAATTCGAGTCCACCAATGGAATTGGAAGCGGCCTCCCTGGTATAGGCAGTGCGCCGGTATATGCTCCGGCTGATAGCATTAATAGCAGCCATTCCCAGTGAACAATCGGCGGGGTGTTCACTCCTGTATAAGGCAACCAGTTGCATGGCTGGTACTCCCTTAAACTCATCGACTGCAAATCTTCCCTGCATCCCGGACTGGGCTTCCCCCAACCAGGCATAGTAAAGACCCGCCGCACCATCTTCCAGGATCACAATCCCGAACTCCGCATTCTTGTCAGGTGAGGGATGTGGATCGGGAAGAAAGATTTCCCTGACTACAGGGATCCCATACATGGCAACTGCAGATTCAACGATATCCAGTAAATCAGATTTTACTGTCAAAGCGATTACTCTGAATTATTACTCATAAATAGTGACAGAATTTAACGACACATCGGCAAGGTTGTAAATAAATCTGTCACCTTGATTAAGTCAGGTTATAACAGTTGTCGCTTGCACTCATAGCTGGGCTATGTCAGCCCCAATGATTTTGAGCGACAATTAGTGGGAATGAGACTTTCCTTAGTATTTTTGTTTAATTACACACCCCATTCCATATTTAAAAATCATATCATTAACAAAATGATGCCTGACAACCTCGCACTCTATTATATAATTATCATTATCCCAACTCACACCCCCATCCATAGTAAGAATAACAATTTCACCTATCTCCATCTGATGAGAAGCAGCAAATAACACCCCTGTAGCAGACTTGTTTATCAAGTAAGCTACACCACCATCCTCGCAATCTTTTATACGAAATTGAATCGGGTGATCAATGTTAATTCTAGGCGTCCCTCTTTTTTCCACGCTATCATTTCTCATAATAGAACTCCTTTGAAGCGGACCCCAAAAAAGAGAACCTCCACATCAATTATTTTGTAGCTGTATTCCAATATATTAAGGACGGCCCTCATTCAGCGCTTTCTATAGACTTTCATGAAGAGATAGACAAAGTTACTTTTTTACCAATAGATCACTTATTGCCCCATGCAACTGCTGTGAATCGTAAAGTGCCCCCAATAGTTGGACAGCAAATCAAGGCTCATAAGTGTTTCTCTATGCCCAAAGGGTCTTGCAATCATGGTGATTGTTAAATTATCCTGCCTGTTTAAGCAGTGGTAAGTGAGTATAATAACTCTTATCAGGTTTGGCATTCAATGTTTGATGTTTTCTTTTTACATTGTAAAACCGAAAGTATTTATCCAATCCAGTACGTGCCTCAATCAATGATTCATACGCATGTAAACAGGCATAGATCCGGTGGGCTTTATTCGGCTTGCTGGGTTTTTTACTGCCAGGGTAAACTGCGCGTATGCCCATCAGTTTCATTAAACGCTGCACACGCTTACGATTGACGATGAACCCGTGCTCATCCAACATCGCATCGCGTAACCGTCTGGCGCCATAGAACGGATAGCGCAGGTGAAGTTCATCCAATTGCTTCATTAGGTTCAACTCCTCATCTGAGGGGGCTTGGGCTTTGTAATACGCACTTGACCGACAGATCGATAACACTTTACATTGTTGCGTGATGGCTAAGGGATGAGTCAAATTAAAATTGGCTTTGCGCTGCTCAATGCCTGTGCCAAACAGACTGGACATATTCTCTTTGAGTAGATTTTACCAGGCCTGGATCTGAAAGTGCGCACACAACGCTCAACATTGCCTCCCCACTTCAAACAAAAATTGTGGGCACAGCAATTCGATGAGTTCGATATCGCCGGGCTCAAGCAAAAATCGATATTTTCGCGCCCACGTATCTGTGGATGAGGTAGAGCCGTCACGATTCGTGTATATCCAATGCGTCCGCGCAAACTCGAAATCTGAGCGTGAAATATAACCCCGCGAATGCAAGGCCTTTCCCAGAGGATGCATGCCCAGGGATTTCAGCCAAGGATATTCTAAAATCGTGGACTCGGGGAAGAACGAATACGCGATGACCAATAAATTGTTTCCTCCATGCAACTCAACGACCCGGTGCAAAGCCCCGCTCGCAAATTCCTCGCGAATGACTTTGATTTGAGCACACTCCCCTATTAGCTGCTTGATCATATCTGTGAGCAAGCCAGTATTTAGCAGCGCCTTCGAATGATACTTCGATGCTATATGGATCATCTCCTTGCGTGTTATCCAACGCAGCGAACTGAATGAAGGGGAGATATAATCTATGCTCATCTGTACCGAATGATTAGTTGCGCTCTAACGAGCCTGTAGAAAAAAGTCCTGAATATGCTGGTTTTATTGAATGATAACAACTCCATTTTCAGAAGATTGCTTCTTCTAATTAGTATATTTTTTTTGATCTTACTCCTTCATTCCTCGATATCCAATAAACAAGCGCTTTTCACCCCCCTTTGCCTTCGAAAAATTATTACACACATTCACTACCTTGTATCTTTCTCGATATGCTGTTTAGCTACCAGTGTATCAGGGGTTAGGGGGACACTGCTTAGTTAATAACTTAATAGCCTGTAATATTTATTTCCCGTAAAATGGGCTAATACCACGAATCGGACGACTACATATACCAGGCGGTTGTTATCACGTTATGGGGCGCGGCTTGGAGCGACGGCGGATATTTGTGAAGGATTGGGTATCCCCATGGGGGTAGATTATAGCGGCGGCGGGCTTATCCGAAGTTACGGGGGTTGGCAACATCTGCTCTATGCCCGCAAGGAACATGAGCGTAAAGTCGGAGATGAACGGATATTGGGGGATGAGGCCGCGCATGCTGCGATGCACACTCTTTGAGCATTGACAGTTTTTGAATAGCATCTGTTAAGTTATTAAATAAGCAGTGTCCCCCATCCGTTTTTGGTTCCGGCTATGCCGGGTTAAGCTAGGAGTTATATGGATCCACTTTCACAAGGCGTCCTTGGCGCCAGTGCGGCACAGTCCATCGCTAGCGAGCCAGGCAAACAACGCCTGTCACTACTGGTTGGCTTTTTGGCTGGAATGGCGCCCGATCTTGACGTATTGATTCGCTCTGCGGAAGATCCTCTACTCTTCCTGAACTTCCATCGGCAGTTTACTCACTCACTATTATTTATCCCTGTCGGGGCCTTGCTTTGTGCGCTGATCCTGTATCCCCTGTTAAGAAGGAAGTTGAAGTTCTTGACCATATACCTCTATGCTTTTTTGGGTTACGCCACTCATGGTTTACTGGATAGCTGCACCTCGTATGGTACGCAGCTGTTTTGGCCGATCTCGGATGTCAGAATATCCTGGAACAATGTATCCATTATCGACCCGTTATTTACACTACCCATTTTGATACTGATTGCTGTAGCCTTCACGCGCAAGCAATCGCATTACGCACGATTTGCCCTGATTTATGCGCTGTTCTATTTATCTCTGGGCGTGGTACAGCGCGAACGGGCTGAATCGGTGGTGTTGGCACTGGCCGAAGAGCGGGGTCACATCCCGACACGACTTATTGCCAAACCAACCATCGGCAATCTTTATCTATGGAGAGTGATCTACGAATACCAGGGTCGATACTATGTGGATGCTGTCAAGGTCGGCTGGAATGGCACCCCCATTCTCGGCTCTTCCATCGACATGCTCGATGTGGCCAAAGACTATCCCTGGCTATCACCGGATAGTATCCAGGCAAAGGATATTGAGCGATTTCGTTGGTTTTCAGAGGGCTTTTTAGCGCGAAATCCAGACGATCATCTCATGATTATAGATGTCCGTTATTCGTTTCTGCCTAACGAGCTCTCGCCACTATGGGTGATTCGCCTGAAACCGGAAGCACCCCGACAGCATGTGGATTATCTGGTTACTCGAGACTTGACTCCGAAGCAACGCTTGCAGTTCCTGGAAATGCTGTTTTAGACGCAAACAGCAAGCTAACTGGCAAGCCAGGCGTTTTTTAATCACGCTTTCTGGAGGCTTATAACCAAACACCGGAGGAGATAATTTGACTGTATCACCTGTGCAACTTGATATGTTGTGTTACTTCTCCTTCGGAGGGGCTACAACCAGTATCTCTTCCAACGCGAGCCCGGTCATGCCATGAATCGTGCGCCATAGATAATAAAAGATGGCCAGCATCATGCACATGGAAGGGATGGCGATCACCGGATAGCTGAGCAGGGTCAGCCGTCCGAGTTCCTCGTTAAACGCGGTGCTACCCGCCTGGCTGGTAACGATCCACTTGGCCAGGATGTAGTTCATCACAGACGAAAAGAAAAAGGTGCCGCCCAGCAGATAAGTGGCATTTAGCAGGCGACTTTCAAACGCGGCGGTATTACCGAGATTTTCGAGTTTCTGTTTGATCTTGCCAACATTCATAATGCCTGGGTTATATAACAGAGTTCTAATCAGCGGATAACGGGTGCGCGTGGAGACCAACACCGCTATGCCGATCAGTCCGGGAATGGCCGCCTCTTTGACAGCCAGCCACTGCGGGTCGAGTTTCAGCAGGCCGATGCCACCGGTTAGCATCACGCTGATTACCCCGAGCAGCGCTATAAAATTGAATTTCTTATACTTGAGTAGTCCGAACAGACCCCAGCCCAGGGGGAAAGCCAGTGCTACTATCAGGGCAGCACTTGCCCCAAGGGCATCATCACCACTGAATTTCATCAGGATAATGGAGGGAATAACAATGCTGACCAGCAGGTCAATCAGTGGGCGTGGTTTATGGTCAGGCACTTTTTGTGTGGAGGTCACGTGGATATTGCTCATGCTGTGTTTCTAGTATCTATGTCTATGTCTATGTCTATGTCTTATTTGGAGTTTCACAAGCGCATTACTGATCGCCCATCACTGATCCATCGGGTGATACCAATGCGTACGTTGCAGACCTGGCAGAACCCCAAAAGAACCTAACACCCATCTTTCAGGTTAGAGACTACTTTCGTGGGTATATCTTCCTTTCTTGAGAGTCCCGAGTTCTTTACTGATTTTTCCATTATCGGTCACCTACATAATACAGTGGTAGACCCTGTACTCCTACTTTTGCCGCCGCCTATTTATCACATGATGGTATGCATCTTCATATTCAATACGTTCGGCTCCTGGCATCTATCTCTATACACAGGGTATATTTCAACGGCAAAGCGGATAATATTACGTCATTTCCTATCCGCTGTTAGAGAAATTCCTGCAGCTTGCTTTTATCCAGATTAGCAAAGAACGCCTGAATATCTAACTCAATTACCTAACCGCCCCCCGCTGTGCCCAACTGCTGGCGTAAGGTCTCCATCGCCGTGGCCTGCAAACTCGCTGTCTACGCTTAGCAATCAATGTCACCATTGACCGCCCAAGATCCGCTTGCGGGTGCTGACCAACCCTTGCCCGGGTGAAAGTGATTGTCAGGGCTTCTCAAAGTATATGCTTTCGATTTATCTCATCGTCAACCAATACTCTTCCTGACTTTATTGTGTTAAACATATGCTCAAACACTCGGCCAATATTGTCATTGTCATCATCCAAGAAGTAAGAATGACCTTTTGGAAAGTCATATTTGTTATTAAAGTTGTCACAATCAATTGCATAGACATTAGATTGAACGTTATTCATATTTTCCGGGCCAGTATGCCCAAGCCTTCTTGAAGCGACCATGTTTTTTAAATTAGATATTTTACTTGATCGAAGAGCAAGGTCATCAGAGGCATAATAAACTGATACATTGCGAGATGACTGACTGATTAAACGCCCGTCTTGTCCATCTTCAAGCGACTCATTAACAATATCTGCGGCCATTAGAATAGTATTTCTAAACAATAATGGAACTCCATTTGCTAAATCATATTTATTCCAGATTGAAAGGGTTTCCCTGAAAACCCTATTGCCCATAGAGTGGGCAAGTATATTAATACGTTTAAGACATGGCGCGTCTTCAGGTGCTTTATCTCTCCAGGCCATAAAGAATTGAAGGGCACGCGCAAACGAAAATGCACTTTTATCAGCTGATTTTTGATCGTCCCAATAGTCCTTTACAATTCCTATATCATTATCACATGGCCAAATTATAGGCACCACTTGAACTAAGTTTTGCTCTTTAGCGTCAAAATATTGCTGCAGCTTAGCTACTCTTGGGAATATATCTGGTTCCGGCAAATTAGAGAATCCATGAATAAAAAATAAAAGTTGCTCGGCATTACTTTCTCTAAGCCTTGACATCAGCCTTTCGGAACCTATTTCCAGATAGTCATCTTCGGCTACTCGCTCGCAACAATAAATTGAATTAGATGGCGCATTTTTATTTAAGTCAAACTTATACGCACGCCCTTTTTTTGTTCGTATTGAACCTTGAGGTTCACGATTTGTTATAAATAACATAATAACACTCCGTTATCTGGTTAATGATATTTACAATAATATTTTGATGATTTCAGATTCCCTAACAAGCCTGTAGAAAAAGTCTAAAAAACCAGGCTGTTTTCAAATATAGCAAAGGCAAACATTATTCCATACCCGGATTAAACACAATGCACAGGCGCATCGAAAGCTTAGAAGCATAAGTGGGGGCAGATAAGACTCTTCTGAAGGATAAGGCCAGTTAAATAGGGGTATACAAAAAAGTCTTGTCTGATCCTTCTTATCCAATACTGTTCTGCCCTGCCTTGGCATATAAATAGATTAGCATGCTTTATTAAAGATTAGTGGTTATATGCCAAATGAAAGTCCACCTCATAGGTGGTCACTTTCATTTGGCCATCAACCCCTAACGTTTAGTGTAAGTTGCGCCGCTTTTTTGGCGTCAACTTGACACACTGGTTAGGGCTTTTGATTCCATGATATATCTACTTTACGATGCTGAGATATACAATCACGAAGATACAAATTAATTAAGCTTTGATAAGGCACACCTGAATCCTCAGCCATGCCTTTAAAATAATTAATTACATCTTCACCAAGCCTCATTGTTACTGGCTTTTTTAGTTTTGATGCGTAGGGGTTTTTACGAGATTTCATTTTCGTTAAATCATATTCTTTTTTCATTATGTTTCACCTTTATAAAGCTTTCGCTCTTTTGCTGTTGCTTTTCGGGCTGATATAATTCGGATGAGGTTGCCTGAATTTTGTTCACAGTGGCAAATAAGAAGAATTCTTGACAGATTACTGCGTCCTAGAATAAGAAACCTATCTTCTGGTTCAGAATTTTCATCATCAAAGAACTGGATTGCAAAATCGTCATAAAATACCGACTTGGCTTCTTCAAAGGTAACACCATGTTTCCTTTTATTTGATGCTGCTTTGGATGCATCCCATTCAAATTTTATCATAAATACATTGTATTTACGCCAAGTAAAATGTCAAGTTACTGTAGCCCTA
>JADFPU010000068.1 GCA_022562175.1 Pseudomonadota bacterium
GCGTGGTTTCATCATCTACCTCTTCAAATGTTTTCAGCAATTCCTCAAGGGAAGTGGTAAAAGCATCAATAGGCTCTGTCGTGTCTTGAGCCGCATCCACAGTGTTCTGCAGATAGTCTTCAACCAGCTTTAAAAAACGTTCATGTTCGCCACGATAGAGCCAGACAATGGCAGACAGGTTTTTCATCTGCTCCGGTGAGAAATCATAAATCTTACGCGTTACCTTGCGGTAGACATTCCGTGCATCGAGCATCAGCACTTTGTTTTTGTGCGCGGCTGGTTTGTTTTTATTTAAAAACCAGAGCTGGCAGGGAACGGTGCGGGTATAAAAGAAGTTGGAACGAATGTCGATCATGGCATCCACATGGCCGGTCTCGATCAGCGCTTGCCGCACTTTTGCCTCGCCACCACCGGCACTGGATGCCTGTGACGACATGACAAAACCGGCACGGCCTTTTTCATTCAAATAACTGTAGAAGTAGGAAATCCATAAATAGTTACCGTTAGAGACTTTACCCTCTTTATTGACACCGGGCAGGCCAAAAGGCAGCCGTCGATCATTGTTGATTTTACCGGCATCTACTTCATCGATATTAAACGGCGGGTTTGCCATAACAAAGTCGGTATTGCCCCACAGCCCCTGGTGCGGATCATCGTAATAAGTCAGCACACCGCCAGCGATATTGCCTTCCAGCCCGTGTACCCGCAGGTTCATTTTCGCCAGGCGCGTGGTGGTTTTGTTTTTCTCATGGCCGTAGAAGGTCAGTTCTGTGCCGGGGTTCTTGTGCTGATGTTCAACAAAATGGGCACTTTGCACAAACATACCCCCAGAGCCACAGGCCGGGTCGAGTATCTTGCCGTGGCTGGGTTCAATCACATTGACGATCATTTGCACTAATGAGATAGGAGTAAAGAATTCACCCCCATCGTGTGCTCCCTGATCGGCAAACTGGGTGAGGAAGTATTCGTAAATACGACCGAAAATGTCGCCATCGGCTTTTTTTAGTTCATCCGGATTCAGCGTGCGCAATAACTGGCCTAATACATCGTTAGTAATATCCCGATATTCCTGCTTGGGTAATTGCCCCTGTAAACCGATATAGTCTTTTTCGATAGATTCCATGGCGTTAATGATCGCCTCAGCACGATCATCGGCATCGCTGAGGCTGACTAGTTTATCGAATTGTGCGGCTTCATCGAGGAAGATCGCGCCCCTGCCGGAAAAGTCTTCTTTGGTGAACGCGCGGGTTTTACCGCCACGGCTGGGCAGCGTTTTCTCAATGTCACCTTTGACATTTAGATAACGGCTGAAGGCATGACGCAGGAAGATTAAGCCCATGACGGGTAAAAAATATTCGTTGCTTGCCAGTTCTGAGTTGGAGCGTAAGGTATCGGCTGCCTTCCACAGGCGTTTTTCGATGGCTTCTATGTGTTGTAGTTGTTGCATGAATGTTTATTGAATCCGTTGCTGAGAGAAAATTTCGCGATGGCTAAAGCTGTAACCGTTTATGGCCAAGCCCGGCACACTGTTTACCTTGTCGTTTTTTTAGCTGCTGGTGGCTGAATGGGAATATCGTTTTGTTTGCAATAGTCCCGAATCAACACTGCCACCATATTGGCAATAGAACGATGTTCCTGCTGGGCAGCGGTGCGTAGCGCCTCTTTCAGTTCCGGTTCAATACGAAAAGTCAGTGTAGTGGTCTTGGCGGTGGCCATCGTTTCCCCTCGGTTCTGGCGTCCTGCTTCACTCTACCGCCTCCATCCCTGGAGGCGTCAAACGTTTTACTGTGAATGTACTGCAATGTACAGTAAAGCCCCATATAATCCAAGGGATAGGCTTCAATTGAACAATTAGTACGTGGGGAAATGGTGATTTATGACGAATTCATGGGGAAAAGACAACTGCGCTGCCATGAAAGCACACTACGATAGGGTAACAAAGGATAATACCTAGCCTGCACCATTGCCTCTAACAGCAAAGATCGAGCAGGAACCTTAGCCGGTGGATGCACTGCCAGACACGATCCACGCTGCTGTCGAAGAAGCAAAACCGCTGATAAAAGATCACAAGCCAGCCATGGAAGCGTGGGAGGCAAAACGCGGCGGCGTCAAAGAGAAAATCCGATCACTCGCCAAAACCGGGAAATCTACTCACGAACCGGAAGCCATCGCAGGATTGTGGGATACCGATCACCGGTATTGCATGCAGTATCAGCTAAAGCCGGATACAGCAAATAAAGACAACCGCATAAATGGCACTAACCAATTGGGTTCGGCCAAGGGGTAGGCAATATCCTCTGGAGCAAGATAACGGAGCAATCCAGTTTCTCTATGTCTTTGACATATGCTGCTATTGGTACTGCGGCTGCCGCAAACGCTGGCCTGTCAGTGTCATCTACAAAATTGACCTTAGACCTTCAATGCATTGGCAAATGCCTGATATACGCCAACAGGTGACGTATGATCGCAGTCCAGTGATGGTGGTTATCCATTACCATAACAGTTCTAAATCACACCCAACTAGTCTATATTTACACTCTTACATTGGAATAAACGAGAATCAACATGGCAGAACCTGAATCAAGCAAACCTTTCCCCTCCGATGTATTTTTTATATTACTGCTCATAGTCATCGCCAGCGGCTCCTTATTGATATCTATTTCATTCCTTGAAGAATTTATTTATTTCGCAGATCAATTTACTTTTTTGTTTTTCCTGACAGCATTATCGATATCACTATTATTCTCACTTCTGTCTGCATATTGGAAATACGAAAGAGATGAAACCAGTAAAAAAGCAAATATTTCTCTGGCAAAGGCTAAACAATTTGAGGAGCAAGGCAAAGGCGACGAAAAGATTGATAAAGCAATATTGCTTTTTAAGAAGGACGCTCAAAATAAAAATGCTTCGGCAAACAAATTTTCTAATCTGTCAGCGACAGCTGTTAAAGGTTCATTACTCAGTATCTTTACAGGCTTTATATTCCTGCTTGTATCGATCTGGTCTACGCCATTTTCAAACGTACTGACAAGCAACATGGCGGAATCTGAACAAACAGAAATTGCCGCGGAAGACGCTGAAGATGTTGATGAGGATGAAGAAGAGGAATGATGCCTCTCCCTCAATGCGTGTATTCAACTACCAGTAATCGTCTATCAGTGAGCTAAAACCGTATGTTCCGTAAATCATCAATCCATGGGGAAAGTCAGCCTTTGTTCAATATGCATTTTCCTGTCCGGCTGCACCTCGTTGTATCCACTGAGCAATTTCTGTGCAGCTAAGTGCTGCGCAATCGTTTGAGTCATCCAGCTATCAAAAAGATTCTTTCCCAGCAACCATTTATTTTTGTGCTCTCGGCATATAAACCAATGCTCAGCTCTCAAATTCAGATAACCATCATTTTTACCACAGACCGGGCAGCCACCACAGTGCAGGGCATGGCGGATATCGGGAAAAGGTATAATATTCGTTGGTGTCATACCTTGACCTCCTCATATCGGTTCACTTTGCTAAATGTAAAGCAAACTTTATTCCACTAACACCACCGATAAACCTTTGAAAAATCCCGGCAAATATTTGTTTAACTATCTGTTTTTACTGTAAATAATTATATAGGTTATATTTAAGATAACTCACCAAGATAAATACAGTTACATTTTTGTCGCTAATCATGCAACTTTGGTCTGTTTATATTGGCCGGATCCGGCTGCTATTGAACGAATTTTTCACGGAGAATAAATCGTCTTTGCTCAAGCTGAGCTCTCGCTTCTTTGGTCAGGATCCCGGGAGTAATAAGCTCCCAACCATTAAAACCGGCGTTGGATATACTGTTCAATAATGTGTCAAATAAATGCTCAGTACTCTGAGACCAGAAAATAATGTCTACAGGCGCAAAATACAGCATACGGTTACCTTGCGCGATGACCTGCAAAACATCCTTGCCTGCGTGTAATTTCAATAATGGACCTATTTTCTGATGATAATATAATAACATCATCACGCTCTCTTGATAGGCCAGCGCCTGCTGTTCATCTTCTACTTCTGTCACTGCTTGAATAAATGCTGATCGGTTCCTGACACCTTCAAGCAGACCCAGATAGTGAGTAATCCTGGTTTTATGCGTCGGAGAAAAAAATGGATGCTGAATAAATTCATCGCGAATATCTTTGCGGATATTCATACCAGCAAGTTTATTATCATTAATGACATCAAGTTCCAGCTCATTCTTGCTTTTCAAGAGAAACAAGATCTCTGCCTCTGCTGTACGGTTAGTAACATTGGTTGATACTCCCGATTTGCCACCTATTTGAGGTGCGCCAGCAGTAATGTGCCCTGATGAACGTGCCTTGGCAACGGCATTCAGGAATTCCTGAACTTTCGGGTTTGTCGAATACACATCCAGCCCCCATTGACTGGCAATATTACGTTTATGCATGGCTGTCACCGGATCTACTGATTCACCACCCGTGTAACTAAAGGCCTTTACAGGCGTAGCTTTGGGTGTAGATATTAATGCGTCATTAAGATTTGTTGCGATTTGACCTGCAAGATTGGTGGCTGAAGATACCGGACTGGTAATGATGTCGATCGCAGATTCAGCATTGATACGTAATTGACCTCGTAATTCATTCGAGAATATCTCATCGTGTCTATCAAATTGATTAATTGCATGTCCAAGGGTGGTGATCTCATTAACACGTATCCGCAATAATACCAGCGACCTGATATTATAAACACCGTAGTCTGAGTCCATACGGAAAAGGAAAGACCTGCCACTTACCTCAACATCATCAACGCGATGGTATACCGACTGTGCGAGTTTTGGCGACAGGATATTAGTTAGATGTACTGTCGGCAGCTGCTCATAAGCAGACGCTATCGCTAAATGAAAAAACAGAAAATACGCAACTACACAGTAACAGGCTAATTGATGACTTCTGCTATACATGATTGATATTGTCCCAATTCAGTATAAGTAATAGAAATTGTATACACTGAGTATATCAAACCCTACTGTCAATCAGTCTCCCAATTGCTTCTTTATTTCCTGTAGCAGACCTCTATCTGATTCCTGAGCCTTCTTTTTAGCCTGCGCAGCACTCTGTTGAATACGCTTCATATGCTCTAATTGTGAGGTCATATTGGCAAAATTCTTGTCTTCTTCAGCCAGATCATCACGAAAATCTTTCAGATCAGCCGTAAGTTGCCTGCTAAGTTCTTCTTCCTCGGCCTTCTTACTTTGCAGATCCTCCTGGTTTATTTTTTGTGCCACCTCCGCCACTTGTTCAGCCTTATGCGCCTCTTCAATTTCCTTATTGGCTTTGTCTATCTTGTCTTCGACCTGCTTGATTTCATCCTTGATGGCTTCCCTGGCTTTTTTATCCTGGTCAACCTCTTTATCAGCCTGCATTGATTGTAGACGCTTTGTCTCTTCAATCGCCTTTTGCTTTTCGGCCTCCGCTTCCTGCTTCGCCTTTTGGATCTCCCTTAAGCCTTCCTGAATCTTGCGTTGCTCCTCTTCCAGTTTCATCCTTTCAGCCCTGAGTTTTTCTTCCTCTATCACACGTTCTTTATCATGCTGCGCCTTATATTCGCTGATGATTTTTTCAGCTTCGGTCTTTGCGGCCTTACGTGCTGCTTCAGCTGCTGCCCGCTCTTGTTTAGCCTTCGCAAGTTCTTCCTGACTTTTGACAAATTCCTCAGCCAGTTTGCGCCGTTCTTCTCCCAGTTTTTCCCTGGCACTCTCTTGTATCTCCTTTTCCATAGCCGCCTGTTCCTGCTTCTTTCTCAGAACCTCCTCTTCCAACGCTTTCTTTGAAACTTCCACTCCTTTCTTGATTAGCAGAGCTTCTTGTAGTTCCTTCTGCATTTTCATGGCATCTTGTTCCAATGCTTTCTTTGAGATCTGCAGTTCCTGCTGTTTTTTCATGGCCTCCTCTTCCAGTGCCTTCTTTGCAGCTTCCAGATCCATCTGCCTTTTCAAAGCTTCTTCTTCCAGTGCTTTCTTTTCAGCTTCCATTTCTTTTTTTATTTTTTCTTCCTCTCCCAGCTTCATTTTGGCCTCATCAGCTTCCTGCTCCAACCGCTGCTTTTCTTTTTTTACCTGCTCCTTGGCCTGCAGTTTCATCTGCTCAAGCTTTTCCATCTCCGCAACATTATGAGAGTAGATTGCATCCAGTTTTTTCTTTTCTTCTTGCAAACGTTTTTCTGCATTTTCCTTCATAAGCCTTATTTTCTCTTCTTCCCGCTTACGAAGTCTATTTGCTTCCTGTTCCGCCTCCTTCTTGGCAATCTCTATCTTGGCACGCTCCTCCTTAAGTTTTCGCTCTACTACCGCATGCATTTCCTTGACGCTTTTATCATCCGTCCGCAATTTAACCTTCTCTGTATTCCGAAGTTGCATATTTGTCCTGGCAAGTTCAGTTTCCAGAACCGATGCCTTGACATCAGGGTCAATATCCTGCCGGTTAATCTCTTCGACTGCTGAAATCTGATCCTTGCTAACAGACTCCACAACTACCGAACGCTCCGGAGCAGCTGCTTGTTGTTTCGGTTCCGGCGCCTGGGTTACTTCAGAGCTTTTTGCTGCTTGTGGGTTATTGACCAGGCCACCGCTGAGAAAACATACATCCAGCCCTTGTCCTGCAAGCAGGAAAGCACCCGTTGAACTTCGCCCACCGGTATCACAAAAGGCAATATAACGCTTGTCTTGTGCAAGCTTGCCTGCCTGCATACGCAACATATTGAGTGGAATATTCTGACTGCCTTCAATAGTAGATGCTTCGTGTTCGTTCTTGAAGCGGACATCAAGCCAGACAGCCGTACCGGCCTCGACTAATTTCAGCGCCTCATCATAAGTCACCGATTGCAAGGTTGGCTTTTTGATCAACTCGATAAAATTATCCTTGCTAAGCCGCATAAGGATGCCGTCCGTTAACATGGAAACCGTTGCATTTCGAGCCATCTCAGAGATCAACGCCTCTTCACCAAAGCTGTCACCTGCTTTTAATTCCGCCAGTTTGATATTCTTGCCGCCTGATGAGGGCTTGCGCAACACCTGGCAACGGCCTTCCTGAATAATGAAATAATCTTCTCCCTGATCACCCTGCTTGATGACTTCATCACCGGCTTTAAATTCCACCGTCTCGAGCAAGGCAAACAAGCCATGAATATTAGCTGTCGGCATACGAGAAAATAATTCTGACTGAAGCATCCTGGTCATCCAGTCGACATCTGCATCTATTTCACTAAATTCCATTTCAGCAACTTCCATATCGGCGCCTAAATCATTGCTGTCTGTCTGTTCTTTTACCTGTAGCACCATAAGTTTGTCGAGCGCATCACGAACGATCTGCAAAATCACCGCTTCTGTTTTGGCCTTGGCTGAGAACTGCCGCGGTTGTAACTGTGCCATCGCATATCTGGCGCGATCGGTACCGGCTGCTATGACATTGTGCTGCTGCCCATTGGCAATGAGCTCTACTTCGCCCTCTAGTAAATAAAAAGAATAATCGTCCCTGTCACCCTGTTTAAATGCATAGGCTCCCTTACGCAGCCTGATTATGCTGGCCTTGTTGACAACTTCGTTTTGTATCTTTGCAGGCAATTCACTTATAGGGATGATCTGCCGGATCTGTTCAGCATATTTTTGATTATCATCAGACATGGCTAGACACTATTTTATCCGCACACAATCCTGTCTATTTTCAGCTGGTCAGCTACACTTTTAGCACGCTAACCAGGTGATTTTATTTGTATTTTAAAAAAACCGGGTTATAGCTCACAACAATATTCGACACATGCAATTAATGCACATATTGTCATAAGCATGCTACATGATCCGGGTTAAGACTGAAACACTTCCCGGACTATATATTGCGTGAGAATCCAGACAAAATCATACAGTGTTTTGTAACTGTTCGAATAGCCGGAATCATCCGGTCTTGGCAAAGATTATTGGAGAATTTTTTATTGATAGGGAACCACTACTTGCTCAGAATTTGCATAGCCTGACATTCATGTGTTTGTTGTTTCTACTGAAACTGAAATACAGGGCGCATTATAAATACATCATTAATCCGTGACACAATGCACCTGTCTTGCTTAAGAATTCAATCTTGGGAACTTCAGTGTAAACATAACCCCTTGCCCGTTACTCAGGTTGCTGGCGTGGACATCGCCTTTATGATACTCAGCAATCAACCTGACAATATACAGGCCCAAGCCAAGATGTGGTTCATTTTTATTTTTCTTGTTGCGGACGGATATCATGGAATTAAAAAGCTGCTGCTCCATCAATTCCGGCAATTGCGACCCATAGTTTACTATCTGTATTTTCCACATTTCCTCGTCCGCCAGGAAATTAACTTCAATCCGTTTCTCACCTGTACTAAAATCAATCGCATTAGCTACAAGCTTATCCAGCATCTGCACTATCAAATCAGGTGATACCTCCTCTGTAACAAGCTCATCAGCCAGCGTCAACATGAATTCATTGCCGGGGTAAGCGAGTCGATAACCCTCCACACAGCAACCGATCAATTGCCCGATATCCGTCTGTTGTTTTTCTGCAGACTGTAATGCCTGTTCCAGACGGGTCGCTTCACTCAATCGCATAACGATCAGATTAAGTCGTTCTATCCCTTCACTCGCACGATCCAGGTAAAGCTGATGAGCATCATTTGCATCACCGTATTTCAGCCGATCCAGCGATGATTTGACCACTGCAATCGGCGTTCTCAACTCATGGGAAAGCTTGCTTGCCATGCCTTCCAGATAGTCATTATACTGCCTTAACCTGTCCAGCATCGCAGCATAATTCCTTGATAACTCGCCAATTTCATCATTGCTTTTACTGGCCTGAAAGGTATTAATCACGCGACCATGTGCATCTATTGCAGATTCTGCTTCCCTGCTCAAGCGTCTCAGCCTGTAAGACAAACGTGTTGCAAACAACAAAAGTAGTGTGGTAACAAGGAAAAAGACTAATAAAGTTTTATCAAATAAAGAAGCCATGGCATGGCGCTGAAACAACTGTATATTATTTGTGGTTTCCTCTACTACAACTACTCCTCGCACCTCATCATTGACCCAGACAGGTGTTGCAGCGGAAACTATAATTGCCTTTCCGTCCGGTGACGAGCGCCATCTTGTTTCTGTATATCCCTGCGCAGCCCGGATCACCTCCTGTCCCTGTAATCGCGATGCCCCGTAAAGATCATCTCTGAAGCGTTTATGTACTGAAGGCAAGATATACGAATACAATAGATTAACCGGGTCTACCATTGTATCTTTCTCAAGGCTGCCGCCACTCGCAAGTACCTGACCATGATTATCCAGCACCCAGAACCGGCGGCCATCGACTTTCCCCAGCGTCTTTATTATTTGGTTTATTTCAGGTGATGATTGCAACAACCTCCCCGGCTTGTAGCCAGTAGCCTCACCTGCTGTGCCAACTTCACTTACAATTACCCGTGTATCCGCAGCATCTACATTCGCAACAATAAAGCCCATTCGTTCACCCAACAGACTTTTGGGGATAGCTATCTCAAGATTGTAGCCTTCATCTGTCTGTTGCCATTCACCGGTCACATTGGTGATGTATTCACTCGTCTGATATTCAAAATTAAACTCATCCCAATGCCTTTCGTATTTAAATGGCCTAATCCTGCCGGGTGCAGCAGGTGAGAAATAATAGCGTTTAAGTTCGCCGGCAGGATTAGTAAACACGAAGATCACGTGGTCATTATCGATAGCATCCGGTGTATTGGGGTTTTGATAGATGACATTACTGTCTTTAACCTGGAGCAACACGTTGTAGTACTGCTGGTAACGACTGACTATCAATCTGAATGATGACGCATCCTTATCTCGCAAGTCCTCTGACTGATCAGCACTGTAGATATCAGACCAGCTCAAATAGGCAATCCAGTCATCTGTATAGCCATCAAGTTGTACCGGGTGATTCAAAGTATGTACATACAGGGACCCGCCATCTGTATCCGCTCGGACAGGGAACAGATTTTGTTGTTCATGCAGTGGGCCCGCCATCGCGCGTGCAGCATCCGATAATGAGATTTCCAGTGCATCCCGTAGATACCGCTCCAATTCACGCAAATATTCGAATCCGACATAGGGGATGCTCAATATAGCGATGGACAGAAATAATAATTTTACTCGGATTGTAAATTTAAAACGTCCAAGCAAGTTTTTGAATATTGTATCTCGCATCTCGTATGTCCTGGTTGATCAGCATTTATGGCGTTCAAATATAATTGCCAATAGCAAAACACTCTTTACGAAATACGCACGCTTTATGTCTTCCACCGATAACCCATCCCATATGCGGTTTCAATGCGGTCAAATGATTCATCAACTTGTTCAAATTTCCGCCTTATCCGTTTCACATGAGAAGTCACTGTCCCATCATCAACAAAGATATTTGCATCCTGCATTAATTGGCCACGACTCTTTACATGGCCTGGGATGCGGGCAAGAGAATATACGATCCAGAATTCTGTCAGGGTCAACGCTATCTTGCTGGCTTTCCATTCAACAGTCATACAATTTTTATCTATAGCGAGATCACCGACTGTATGTAATTGTTCGCGGGCGAATTCAGACTGCAGAGCCTCCATGCGACGAAAAAGTGCTGCTACACGCGCCAGGATTTGTGGAATCGAAACATCCTTCGTTAAATAATCATCCGCACCAAGACGAAAACCTGAAATCGCATCAAAGTCGGAATCTCTTGCTGTTAAAAAGATAATGGGTAATGTGGATGACATGCTACGCAGCTCACGACACACTTCAAACCCACCTTCAATATCATCTCCCAGCCCGATATCAATAATTGCAAGTTCAGGCAGCCGATGTCTGAAAGCAGACAGTGCGCTTTCTTTATTATCAAAGCATATAACCTCATAACCATGCCCTTTTAAAGCGTCGGCATAGTTCTCTCTAATAGCGGCTTCGTCTTCAACCAGGGCGATGCGTTTTGCCATACTAATTATCACTCCTAATCCCGTATCCCATTACCAGAAAATCGTTATTCGAAACCAATCATCCGTAATACACACACGAATAGCGGGTGCCTGGCCACGAATAGGTACTGTAAACCAAAAAGCCGGGGAATTAAGCAAGTTCGTCATAATTTCCATATTTTCGCCATATTTGATCACTGCATATCCCGTATTCATACCAGTCAGCGTCATATAAAGGCGCTTCAATCTATACATGACTACTCATAAAGCCATAACAGGAGATAAATAGTGATCAAATATATATTTATAAGTCTGAGCTTTCTTTGTTTGCTCAATATTACAGTCCACGCCGATCCCGTATCGACATCGCAATCACAGCACAAGGAAGAAATCGGCTTTGGTCTCGGTGCATTAATAGGCGGTCTGATTGCTGGTCCTGTCGGTGCTGTGATCGGCGCCGCTGGCGGTAGCTGGTTCGGTAATAAAGGTGATGAGAAAGATGTGCGGATTTCAGGTCTTGAAAAGCGCATATCTGAAAAACAAACTGAATCTGCCGCGCTACAGAAGGAACTGTCAAACCTTCAATCCCTGGACCTGCAGGCATTACAAAAAGTAAAACTTGACAGCCGCTCTTCTACTCTGGAAGCACTCAGCCGCGGTGTATCACTGACGGTATATTTTCGTACAAACAGTGCGGATATTGATGCCGAGATTATAACCCGACTCGAACGTCTTGCCGACTATCTGCAACACTTTCCGGAAATCCAGTTATATCTGGAAGCACATGCTGATCGTCGCGGCAACACGCTTTACAACAAACAACTCAGTCAGCAACGGGCACATACTGTTAAACGTATATTGATCGAAGCGGGACTTGATCACCATCGCATACATCCATATGCACACGGCGAATCACAAGCACTCGCGGCTGAAGGAGATCAGGAAGGTTATGTGTTTGATCGTCGGGTCAGCATTCAGCTGACACTCAATAGCGAAGTCTAGAAGCCTGTCCGAGTCACATCATCAAATACGATAACAAGGTTTATAATATGCGATTAAAAACTCCTTTTATGTTTGCCGCCTTAAAATGCCTCATGAGCAGTATCGGTGTTGGTCTGATTGTGACAATCATACTCTGCCTCATCATTATGCTGTTTCCCACATTTGCAAAGTCCGCAACACTGCATGATACGCATTCTAACCATCCTGCTGAAACAGGTAACGGCATGTGGTTTGTAGAGCAAGATAGCTATATCCCCGCCAAGGCTATACCGGCGGAAATTCTGCTGGCAAGTCAGCCGCTTGTCACTGCCGACCCCTGGTATTAGCCGCTTCGTCCTGGCCGGAGCCAATGGCTCCTCAATGGTCTTCGGTCCAGGACACCTTTTTAGCTCCACAACACCTGGCAAACCGGGATATATTATGATCGCAGAATAAAACTGATCAATGGCTATATGAATCAGCGGATATCATTAACT
>JADFPU010000254.1 GCA_022562175.1 Pseudomonadota bacterium
TTCTACTCCCACGTTTTCTCTTTGAGAGTAATTATTTCTTCATTACGAATAATTTCCGTGCCTGTCAAGGCATGGTTACCGCGTGATACACCATATTTCGACCGAAACACCGGGATGCCTTCTATCACACCAGCTACTGTTTCCGACAGATCAATTGGAATAACATCTCCCGGTTTTAGCGTTCCCAGATCACGAAGACTGATATCAACCTTTGCCAATGTGCTTTTAATCGTCAGTGGTGCTTCCTTTATGCTTTCATATAATATATTTTGCCATCGTTCATCTTTCTCAACCGTATCACTCTGCAGACCAGCATGTAATTTTTCCCGGATAGGTTCGATCATGGAATACGGCAAGGTTATATGGAAGTCGCCGCCGTTGTTATCGATCTCGACATGAAATGAGGAAATCACTACAACCTCACTTGGACCAACGATGTTTGCAAAATGTGGATTTACTTCTGAACTAACATGTTCAAATTCCAGATCCATGATCGGAGACCAGGCCTTTTTCAAGTCTTCAAAAATCTTCTCCAGAATATTCATTACTATTTTCATTTCAGTCTGGGTGAAATCCCTTCCCTCTATTTTGGTGTGATACTTGCCACTTCCCCCGAAAAAATTTTCGACTATTGAATAGACCAGTGTCGGATTCATTACAAATAATGCACTTCCCCTGAGTGGTTTTATTTTTATAATATTCAGATTTGAAGGCATAAAGAGACTATGAATATATTCGCTAAATTTGTTCATCTGAATACCGCTGACAGTAATAGTCGGAGAACGGCGCAGCATGCCAAACAGGCTTATCCTGAAATTCCTTGCAAACCGCTCATTGATCATTTCCAGAGTGGGCAGCCGACCACGTACTATCCTGTCCTGGCTGGTAAAGTCATAAGCGCGTGCTTCGCCTGGATCAAGTACATCATCGACCTCAGTTTCGATATCACTGCCGTCTACCCCCGTTAACAGGGCATCAATTTCATCTTGTGAAAGGATATCTGTACTCATAATAACTATTGCATCACAAAATTCGTAAAATATATGTCCTCAATTGCATCCTTGCCCGTCTCATTTCTAAGAATTTTCTTAATCTCCGCCAGCAGTTCCTGACGTAAAGACTCTTTGCCTTCCATAGTGATCAGTTCGTCATAGTTCTTACCGCTGAGTATCATGACAACATTGTTTCTAATATGTGGCAGATGCAAGGTAATATCCTCCTTTACAGAAGGATCTCTTGTCATGCCATCTATATTCACCTGCAAAAATTGAGCACGACCTTTGCCGACAAAATTAACTATGAACGGAGGGTTCAGTGTAAAGTAATAGGCAGTTTCCCTGGCTTCACCTTCATCACCTGAATCGTCATCTGATTGCGCAACTTTTGTGGTCCCATCAGAAGACATGAAAAAGTATCCGCCAGCGCCGACTGCAAGCAGGGCTATCACACCAATCATCACGAACTTTTTTAGCTTGCCCCCGCCGGCGGCTTCTGATGATTCGTCATCAACTTCTCCAACATCCAAGCCATCTATATCAAGACCATCAAGATCCAGATCATCCAGATCATCTGCCATGCATTTTCTCCTGAAATGTAAACAGGAAATTCGTATTGCAAATGCTATGCCACGGAAACTTTGTTATTTTATTTAAAGAGTTACCGGCACCCAGGATAAATAACGTCAAGTAATTGACAATGGCAGGATTGATACTGCGTGACAGCTCAGTCAGCAACAATGCGGATGCTTGTGTTTCCGATACTATGAATGGACTATAAATTCTTACCGAGAAGACAGAAAAACTGCATCAATTCTGTCCCGTACAGGGCCTGTTGCTTATATGGCAGGTCTATCTGATGAAACGTCGAACTGTAACGCGGCCAGGCGAGTATAAAGGCCACCTTTGCCTAATAACTGTTCATGACTACCGGCATCGATTATTTTCCCTTTATCCATAACGATAATGCGATCCGCTTTTTTCACAGTCGCCAGTCTATGTGCGATCACAACTGTCGTTCTGTCTTGCATTAAATGCTCCAGTGCCTCCTGCACCAGTTTCTCACTCTCTGCATCCAGTGCGCTGGTCGCTTCGTCCAGTAACAAAATCGGCGGGTTTTTTAAAATGGCTCTGGCTATTGCTATACGCTGTTGCTGCCCACCGGATAAACGCACACCTTTCTCCCCGAGAAAACTATTAAATCCATCCGGCATATCCAGGATAAACTCGTTCGCAATCGCAGCACGCGCCGCTTCCCTCACCTCTTCATCGCTGGCATCCGGTCGCCCATAACGAATGTTCTCCATGGCATTTTCAGCAAACAGTATCGTCTGTTGTGGCACGATACCCGTACATTGTCTGACATGCTCGGGGGCTAGCCGGGTAATATCGACCCCATCCAGCAAGATGCTGCCTGTTTGCGGATCATAAAAACGTAATAACAACTGGAACACAGTGCTCTTGCCTGCACCCGATGGACCCACCAGGGCTACCGTTTCACCTGTATTAATTTCTAATGAGAAATGATCCAGCGCCAGTACATCCGCACGAGAAGGATAATGAAAACACACATTTTGCAAGCTAATTTGACCCTTGCCCGGTGATGGCAAGACCAATGGATGCTCAGGCGCGGTAATATCCGGCTTGCTGTTCAACAATTCCATCAGACGCTCCATAGCTCCAGCAGCACGGTGGATATCAGCCCATACTTCACCCAGCGCAGTTGTACTGCCAGCAACTATTGTCGCATACAGCAGGAATTGTCCCAGTGTGCCGGCACTGATGGTGCCGTCGGCAACCGAATGAGCACCACTCCACAGCACAACAACAATAGCGCTGAACGCGATCAGCACAATCAAGCCTGACAATATCGCACTGGCACGCAGGCGACTACACGCAGCCGCAAAAGACAGCTCCACTGAATCCTTGAAACGTTGCCCGGTAAAGTTTTCCAATGTAAAAGCTTGCACTACCTGGATAGCATTCAGGGTTTCACCGGCAATACTACTTGATTCCGCAATCCTGTCCTGCGTGACACGCGAAAGTTTGCGTATCTTTTTGCCGTATAACAGTATCGGAAAGACCACAATCGGCACCAGAACCAATATTAATGAGGTGAGTCCCGGACTGGTAATAAACAGCATAATCAAGCCACCCAGCAGCATGAACCCACTACGCATGGCAA
>JADFPU010000255.1 GCA_022562175.1 Pseudomonadota bacterium
CCAGGCGGGCAAACAGGGCTGCTATACATGCTGTAGCGCCTTCACCCATTCGGTGAATCCAAATAATATGTCATTAGATATGCTTATCATCATCTTATGTTCAACTCGTAGCGGTTAACTGCAGAATCTAGGATTATGTCTCATATCCATAGCTTTGAACCGGTTTGCCGGCATGACGCAAGAATTTTACTGCTGGGGAGCATGCCTGGCAAAGTGTCCTTACAGGCAAACCAGTATTACGCACATCACAGAAATGTATTCTGGCGCATTATTGAAGACATTTTTCATATCAGTCACACGAACCCCTATCAACAAAGACTGGACGCATTACAGGTTCATCGTGTTGCCTTGTGGGATGTGCTCAAAACCTGTACGCGCAAGTCCAGTCTGGATTCAGATATAGAAGAATCTTCTATCATGCCGAATGATTTCCAGACGTTTTTTTCAACACACCAGGAAATCAGACAGCTCTATTTCAATGGGGCTAAAGCAGAGGCGGCTTATTTAAAATATGTACATCCGCATTTATCCAGGCAATATCAACCACTGAAAACCACACGGCTGCCCTCAACCAGCCCGGCTAATGCATCCATGAGTTATCAGGACAAGGTTAAGGCATGGAAGTGTATTGCAGAGGAATTGCATGTATCAAGCCGATATAAGACCGGCCGGTTAGCGCCTGCTGAAAATCACAATCGATCCAGCACCACAAAACTAAACGCATAATCATTTTTCTCATCCGCAGGATAATCGTTTCGTTGCTTTTCTTTCCATTCACCACGATCAAGCTCAGGAAAGAAGGTATCACCTTCTACACGTGCATGAACTTCCGTTAAATATAGCCGGGCAGTTTGCTCAAGTGTCTGCTTGTACAACTCAGCACCACCCATAATCATCACTTCCTGTTTATTTTTACAATGATCAAACGCTTCATCAGGACTATGTAATACCGTACATCCTTCAGCGGTATAGTTTTCATCACGAGTAATAACAATGTTTTCCCGGCCAGGCAGGGGACGGCCAATTGACTCGTGGGTTTTCCTGCCCATTACAATCGGTCTGCCCATGGTTATCTGTTTGAAGTGTTGCAGATCGGCGGACAGGCGCCAGGGAAGATCGCCGTTGACACCAATGACCCCCTGTTCATCCATCGCCACAATAATTGAAATCAACATTCTACAATCAAAGTATTTTTATATGGCTATAGGTGCTGCTATGGAAGGGTGGGCCTGATAGTTTATTAACTCGAAGTCTTCATAACGAAAATCAAATATAGATTTTACGTCCGGGTTTATCTGCATTGTTGGCAATGGATATGGATCACGTGCAAGTTGCTGATCCGCCTGCTGAAGGTGATTCAGGTATATATGTGCGTCACCGAGAGTATGCACAAATTCACCTGGTCTCAAGCCGACCACCTGTGCGATCATCAAATTGAGTAAAGCGTAGGAGGCTATATTGAAAGGCACGCCCAGGAAGATATCAGCACTGCGCTGATATAACTGGCAAGATAATTCCCCCTGCGCAACATAGAATTGAAAGAATGTGTGGCAGGGCGCCAGTGCCATTTTATCTATCTCACCCACATTCCAGGCACTGACGATAAGACGACGGGAATCCGGGTTGGATTTGATCTGTCCGATGACTTGTTCAATCTGATCGATAGTCCGTCCGTCTGCCGCTTGCCACGAGCGCCATTGGGCGCCGTAGACAGGTCCAAGATTGCCCTCGTCATCCGCCCATTCATCCCAGATGCTGACACCATTTTCCTTGAGATAAGCGATATTCGTACTGCCCTGCAGGAACCAGAGCAGTTCATGGATGATGGATTTAAAATGCAGTTTTTTTGTCGTTAGCGCAGGAAAACCCTGCGCAAGATCAAAGCGCATCTGATAACCAAAGACACTGATCGTACCAATACCTGTCCTGTCTGATTTATTGACACCATGTTCTTTAACATGGCGAATGAGTTCGAGATATTGTTTCATTTTTGTTAAACAGTAGAACTATTTCGATATGCTATAAATAGCATGACAAAACCTATTATTATCATCGGCAACGACAACAGCTGCCCCGTGGTTAACCAGTCATCTGCCAGGTAACCAATATGCGCGTCCGGCACACGAACAAATTCAATAGCACATCGAAATCCACCATAGCCCAGGAGAAACAAACCGGTTACGGCCATTGCAGGTCTGGGCCTGGATGAGAACCACCATAACACGATAAACAATACCAGACCTTCAAGAAAGGCCTCATATAATTGTGATGGATGGCGAGAAATAGCGCCTGCACGCGGATCCGGGAAGACCATCGCCCAGGGCAGATCACTCGGGCTGCCCCACAGCTCACCGTTGATGAAGTTACCGATCCGTCCGCTGCCCAACCCGACAGGTACAACCGGCACAATGAAATCACTGATGCTAAAAAAGCTTTTGTTTGTCTTTCTGCCAAATAGCCAAACGGCCACCATAACACCAAGCAACCCTCCATGAAATGACATCCCGCCTTGCCAGATTTTAAGCACTGCCACAGGCTGTTGCAGATAATAAGGCAAATTGTAGAACAGCACTGAACCCAGGCGCCCTCCCAGGATAATGCCCACGGTGGCATAGAAAATCAGGTCTGCGACCTGCTCACTGGTCCAGGTTTGCCGGCTGCTGTTTACCCTGCGTAATAGCAACCACCAGGCAAGCAAAATCCCGGCAACAAAGCTTATCCCGTACCAACGTACCTGCAAGATACCCAGATCGATGGCGATGGGATTAATTTCCGGATAGACCAACATAGCAGGTCCAGTTTAACATGAAGATAAAGTTGTACGGTCAGATCATTTACTGGCCTGTCTCTAACTAATGTCCATCCAGGAAGAATAATTCTCGCCAAGCCGCAAAGATCGCAAAGTTATAAAATATTGGTATAAAAGTATATTACGATTTTTTGTATGGCACCTTTGCGTCTTTGCGAGAAAAAATTACAGCGTTTATGGACAGGCACTAGCTAAAGAAAATGGCAAATCAACCGATATATTACCCATCTCACTACTGTAACGACGGGGCGGATCATGCCGAATGCAGAAACAGCTACTAGCATCCGGCTGGAAATTCAGAAAATCAGGCACCTGCCGCCATTGCCGGTAATTGCACAACAAATATTGGCAGCCATCAATAATGAAA
>JADFPU010000069.1 GCA_022562175.1 Pseudomonadota bacterium
TTGCAAGAACGGCCAACCAATCCCTGGTTCCCGACGTTCTCATGAGCCAGACGTAGGGGAGAGTGAACGTGGCAAACCAATTGGCACTGTTATCTGGGCTGAAGGGATCGTAATCTCAAAACATTCAAAACCTGAAGATCAAACAAATTACCTCCACACCCTTGAAGGCAAAGTAGTTGGCATAACAGATGGGGACACTCTCAAACTTCTAGTTGATAACAGGCAAATCAAGATCCGTCTTGTACAAATTGACACGCCTGAAAGAAAACAGCCCTATGGATCAAGGGCAAAGCAGGCTCTATCTGATCTTACTTTTGGGAAAGAAATCTTGACCAATGTAGAAACTATAGATAGGTACGGAAGGAGTGTTGCACGTCTATGTAGATGATCTGGATATCAGTGCGGAAATGGTGAGACAAGGTGCGGCCTGGGTTTATAGAAAGTATGCAACAGATGAGTCATTGTATGAAATAGAAAAGGAAGCACAGGAAGCAGGACGTGGTTTATGGGCATTGCCAGAAGCACAGAGAGTTCCTCCGTGGGAGTGGCGGAGAAGATAAAACATATAACCCCGCCTTGTGCAGGGTTTTTTATCTTCATAAGCGTGTCCCGGGAAGGTTCTTACGATTTACTAACCTGGTCTCGGATTTCATCTAACATATGAATGACCTTCGAGAATCCAAACAGCAAAATAATACCGAGTAGACTGATAAAAAAAGCACCCAAAAGGAACGCCTGGTAGATATCGCTTACAGTTAAAAAGGTTCCTGCTAAAAACCCTGCGGACAAAAGCATAGTTAAGTAACCCAGAATTTTCAGCCTTTTTACAATGCCTGGAATTGAAGATTCCATTAAACCTCTCCAGAGACAATTGATTAATGTGAGCGTGTGTGACAGACAGCAATTCTCCATCATACATGCTGAACAAGACCAAGATTAGCATATGAGGCCCCTGCGGCATTATGGGCTTTTTTGTGAACTCCGTCACGTTTAATTAAATAATGATGTCGCTAAAGCACTACATATTTTTACGCCCCATAAATATAACCTACTGAACTTAATCTGATCTTGAATTGGCGGGATTCTTGCTCTATGATTTTAGTGCTGTGCACGAATATGGAGACAATCTATGGGGTTTTTTGTATTGATAGTTATTCTATTCTGGATCTTAAGCCCGGTATTTATTTATCTGCTTTTCAAAGAATTTAAAAAAATCAGTAAAGCTCCGGGGAATATTCGTTCAGAGGCGAGCCTAGGCAACACTCTCTCATAAGGGTCGTTTTAATTTACCCCAGGTTAAAATATGTATAGATTCGATAAAGCTAGAGAAAGATGGTGGAATAAGCCATTAGTACTTTTTGATGGTTATCCTATTCCTGCCGAACTGGCTATTCTTAGAGCAGAGTTAAAAGATAACGAGAAAGGGGTTTGGATGAATTCTCGCGGAACAAAAAGTGGCGTTGGAGATGTAATGGAAATTCCTCAACAAGATGAGAAATTCAAGCTAAAAACAATACGTACAGTTCTTCCTCTATTTGTATCTACTGCAATAGCATCGATTTATGAATTAACAGGCCTTACAAAAGGTTGTCCAGATTTAGTTGTATGGGATGAGTCTAATCTGGATTTACGTTTTATAGAAGTCAAATGCCCCCATTGGGATAGACCTTCAACAGAAAAGGAACTTTTTCTCGATGAAATAGAATATTTAGGTTTATCTGCAAATATCATTGAATGGGAATTTGTGGATGCATAACAAAGCAAGTCCGCTCCTGGCACGTTTCAGACCAACACCGAGTATAAAATTGCAGGTATTGACCGTCTCCTCTACCCCTGTTAGCAGACGTCCACTCCATCCGGGGCGTCTGTCTCTGATCGACCCTTTTGAGACATTCGCTGAATTGAAATGTCATCAGAATTGTTGACGAAATGCACTCGAAAATCTCCCTATTGGGTATGTTTTTGAGGTAATTTCCTGCGTCCGTACTTGCTCCTCTTGCGAATTTAGCCAATCTGGGATAATTTACTGTTAATTATGGATAAACAAGGAATCCCACCAAAATGAACTGGAATGATAAACGGACCCACCGGTCTCTTTAATACACTGTTAGGCTTAAGAAAAATATGAGTAGAACAATTCATATCGAAATTACTGATGCCCCTACACCAGATATTGTGCATAGGTTTCGTAATTTTGGTGAAGATATTAATCGTTCTCTTAGATATAAGTGTACTGTTGATATTAATGAAATAGATAAAGCTGTCACGAGATTATCAGTTAGAGATATACATAAACGAGATGTGGGAAGTATTACAAAGATTATCGAAAAAGAACTAGAAAAGTAAGCGCCAAATAAACCCCACCCTATCAGCCTGATACATTTCCCTGCATGCTGTGTCATTTCAAACACAGTGGAGTAAGCAGATGAGTCAAGCAGCAGAGACTACCCTGACGAGCCGGCAGCGTTACTGGCTGGCGCACCTACAAGCGTGCGCAGCCTCGGGAAAGACGATTGCCGCGTATGCTATGGAGCAGGGACTTCAAGCGAAGACGATGTACGCAGGAAAGAAGGCACTGGTCAACAAAGGCGTGTTGCCGCACACGCGGTCCCCACGGTTTCAGCGGGCACAGGTGAGCGAGCCTGTTGTTAATAGCGACTGGCGTATCCAGTTACCGAATGGCGTGTCGGTGGCGTTTTCAGATCCAATGGATGCCAGGACATTAGGCACGGTACTGAACACAGCGGCGGCGATTGAATGATGCGGCCCTCGAACGCACTACCCGCCGTCTATCTGTGCCGGGAGATCGTCGACTTTCGCAAAGGCATCAACGGACTGGCGGTGCTGGTCGAAGAGGCTTTGCAACACAATCCGTTTTCCGAGCAGCTATTCGTGTTCTGCAACCGCAAGCGCGACAAGATCAAGATATTGTATTGGGGTGTGCCACGAAGCTTGGTTGGAAGCCAGGCGGTGCTGTGGTGAAGATGAGGGTAGGTCCCTCGGGGCCGTCTTTCAGGAGATGGCTTCAAACCGCCCACTGCTGCTGCGTTTAAGAGGCGTGGTGGTGAGCGAGTGGGAAAAGGCGCGCCTGACGCGTCAGGTGTGTATCAAAGAGATGAGCGTAAGCGAACCGCCGATGACGTATCGAGAAAATCATAAATGTTGTCAGAACTGGGGAAGCCCAGTAGCCCCGGGAGAAGTCTGCGAGGTGCCTGATGATTGCGCAGGCGGCAACCGGTATATAGGCGGCATGACTTTGACACAGGCTTCACCATGGAACGTGGGAACCTGTTATCCCGATGTTAAGGGAACGTATCAAGTGGGACAATCCATGAGAGCAAATACCGAAGCGGGGTGCAGGGGCGGAGCCGTCCGTAGTAGTGTAGAAGCGTCTGTAATGGGTGTGGAGCGAAGGGACGGCGTTATCCAGTTGATGGAATCAATCAACCTCGTTGGAGGGATGAGTTGAGGACATCGACAAAGTCATTCGCGATATCAAAACGCACGGTCTACGATGCATGGAAGCGAGTGAAGGCTAACCGGGGTGCTGCGGGGATAGATCGAGAGAGTCTGACGGTGTTCGAAGAGAACTTGTCAGGGAATCTCTACAAGGTCTGGAATCGTATGGCTTCGGGGAGCTATTTTCCGCCACCGGTCAGGGAAGTATGTATTCCTAAGAAGGACGGAGGGATTCGAAAACTCGGGATACCGACGGTGGGAGATCGTGTGGCACAAATGGTTGCGAAGATGTACCTGGAGCCACGGCTCGATCCGCATTTTGATGCAGATTCCTACGGTTATCGGCCGGGGAAGTCGGCGAAAGATGCGGTAGGCGTGACACGGCAACGGTGTTGGGAGTATGACTGGGTGGTCGAGTTTGATATCAAAGGAGCCTTTGACAATCTCGATCATGGTCTGCTGATGAAAGCGCTGAGGGCGCACACTGATTGTCGGTGGGTATTGCTTTACGTTGAGCGCTGGTTGCAGGCGCCGACTGTGAAGGACGACGGAGAATTGAGTAGGCGCGGACGTGGTACGCCGCAAGGTGGTGTCATTAGCCCGTTACTCATGAACCTCTTTATGCACTATGCCTTTGACTGCTGGATGCGGCGTGCAGTATCGAACTGTCCGTTTGCGCGGTATGCAGATGATGGTGTGGTGCATTGTCGAACAGAGCGACAGGCGTATCTGGTGAAGAAGCTTATGGCTGAGCGCTTCAGTGCGTGTGGGCTGGAACTTCACCCAGATAAGACACATATTGTCTACTGCAAAGACAGCAATCGACGTGGTCAGTATCCACTGATACAGTTCACTTTCCTCGGCTTCACGTTTCAGCCTCGCAGTGCGGTTAGTCGGGTAGGAAAGCGGTTTACGAGCTTCCTGCCGGGGGCCAGCCGGGAGGCACAGAAGCGGATGCGTCAGCAGATCCGAAGTTGGCATCTTCCACGCCAGACGCCGGGTACGCTTCGAGAGTTCTCGAAGAAGTATGACGCTATTTTGAGAGGGTGGTGGCAGTACTACGGCAGTTTTTATCCGACGGCGATGTCGAACGTCTACCGGCATTTTGATTTAGCGCTCGCTTACTGGGCGCGCCGGAAGTACAAGAAGCTTGGTCGTCACAAACGCCGCAGTCACCTCTGGATTGCTCAGGTAGCACGACGGGAGCACACGCTTTTTGTCCATTGGCGAACCTGGTATGGCAGTGACCGGATAATGGGAGCCGTGTGAATTGAGAGATTCACGCACGGTTCTGCGAGCGGCCGAGGGGGAAGTTCCCTCGGCCGACTTACCAACATAACGGCTTTTGCCTGTGGCAGAAACGCCTGGAGCGGGCGCGTTTCAAATGGCCCCGCAAGGTTGAAAGTGAGGTCATCACCTTGACGGGTCAGCAACTGAACTGGCTACTGGATGGCTACGATATTATGCGTCTACAACCGCATAAAAGGCTACACTATCGTAGTGTTTTATAAGGTATTTTCCCTGTATTTATCGTATAATACCGTGCATGGCGATGGCACTGGATCAGTTACCCGATGACCTTGATACACTGAAGTCACTGCTGACAAAACAACGGCATTCCAACGCGCAATTGCGCATCGAAAATCGCTTAGTCGTTGATAAGAATGCACAGCTGACAGCCAAGCTCCTCTCTCTTCAAGAGCAACTCAATCTGGCTCTGGCCCGACGTTATGCAGCCAGCAGTGAGAAGCTCTCACCCGATCAAATCCGCCTGTTCGACGAAGCCGAGCAGGATACTGCCGAAGCAGCGGACAGCGAAGAGACCGTCAGCGTTCCTGCCCATAGGCGCAAGCGACGCGGGCGTAAAAAACTACCGGAGACCTTACCGCGAGTCGATATCATTCATGATATTCCCGAGGCAGAGCGCCGCTGCCCTCACGATGGCAACGTACTCACGGAAATTAATTCGGTTGTTAGTGAACAGCTGGACATCATCCCGGCGCAGATCCGGGTGCTCCGACATATCCGCAAGCAATATGCCTGCGATTGCGGACGGTGCATTCAGACTGCCCCGTTGCCGGCTCAGCCGCTCCCCAAGAGTCTGGCTTCACCGGGTCTACTGGCACACATCACGGTTTCGAAGTATCAGGATGCCTTACCCCTGTACCGGCAGGAAACGATCTTGCAGCGCATCGGCGTGGACATACCCCGGGCCACCCTGGCGAACTGGATGATCCGGGCAGGCTCTCTGGTGCAGCCGGTGATCAACCTGTTACGCGACCGCCTGTTGGGCTATGACATTGTGCAGATGGACGAGAGTACCGTGCAGGTACTCAAGGAGCCGGGTAAAACGGCACAATCAAAATCCTATCTGTGGTTGCAGCGCGGTGGTCCACCCGAGCAACCCGTGATCTTGTTTGACTATGATCCCTCTCGCAGTCAGGCGGTACCGAAACGTTTGCTGGCAGGCTATAAGGGTTACCTGCAAACCGATGGTTATGATGGTTACAATGCGGTGGTGGCAATGAATGGCCTTACGCATGTGGGTTGCATGGCCCATGCCCGGCGCAAGTTTAGCGAAGCGGTCAAAGCCCAGGGCAAGAACAAGCAAAGCGGTAAAGCACACCGAGGGCTAGTACTGATCCAGAAACTGTATCGGATAGAAAAGCAGGCACGGACGCTTAACCCCGAGGCACGCCATGAGCACCGCCAGCGGCATGCCCGCCCGCTCCTTGATGAGTTGCGTAGCTGGCTGGATGAAGCGCTGCCGCAGGTGCCGCCGACAAGCGTTATTGGCAAGGCCTTGAACTACCTGCACAACGAATGGCCAAAACTCATCCGTTACCTGGACGACGGTCGTCTCGAAATCGACAACAACCTGGCCGAGAATGCCATCCGCCCGTTCGTGATTGGGCGCAAGAACTGGTTGTTCAGTGACTCGGTCAAGGGTGTCAAGGCCAGCGCCAATCTGTATTCATTGATCGAGACTGCCAAGGCCAACGGACTGGAGCCGTATGCTTATCTACGACATCTGTTCACGGAACTGCCTAAGGCGACAACGGTCGAGGCCATTGAAGCTTTATTGCCAGGCACTATCAACAAAGATCATATTAAGCTCTGCTGAGCAACCCTGTAGTTCGTTAACCGCTTACTTTTAAGCGTACATGCTACGGTGTATAATCTATTCAATCTTGGTCGACACTTAATCTCAGCCGGGTATTATTAATTGCTTAGACAACGGGCATTTTCTTCTTAGAAATATGCAACAGCGGTATAATTGTAATTTATTAGAGAATTTGTATCGATTCGATAATTAACTTGTCAGTACATATTATCCTGATTGGAATCAATCCGAACTAAAGTAAGCCATTAACACCTGATATCAGGATAAATTTATGAAATATCACTTTGCCAGCGACAATACCGCTGGCGTAGCCCCGGAAGCCTGGGCTGCACTGGAGGCGGCCAACCACGGTTACGAACCGGGATACGGTGAGGATAGCTGGACGGACAAGGCTTCTGATCTGATCCGTGATCTGTTCGAAACCGACTGCGAGGTGTTTTTCACCTTCAACGGCACTGCGGCGAACTCACTGGCGCTGTCCTCCATGTGCCAGTCCTATCACAGTATTATCTGTCACGAGCTGGCCCATATAGAAAAAGATGAATGTGGTGCGCCGGAGTTTTACTCTAACGGCACCAAGGTGCTGCTGGCCGGTGGTAAAAATGCAAAAGTCGATATAAAAGAAGTGGAGCACATCGCCCTTAGCAGGACCGATGTGCATTACCCCAAGACGAAAGTCATCTCCATCACCCAATCCACGGAAATGGGCACGGTGTATACACCTGATGAAATCCATGCATTGGGTGATCTGTCTAAAAAACTGTCTCTACGACTGCATATGGACGGCGCCCGCTTTGCCAATGCCGTCGCCGCACTAAATGTCACGCCCAAGGAAATCAGCTGGCAGTGCGGGGTGGATGTGTTATGCCTGGGGGGTACCAAGGCCGGGATGCTGATCGGTGATGCGGTGGTATTTTTTAATAAGGAACTGGCTTATGAGTTTGAATACCGCTGCAAGCAGGCTGGGCAACTCGCCTCCAAGATGCGTTTTCTCTCTGCATCCTGGGTAGGTATGCTGGAAAATAATGCCTGGTTGAAGCATGCACAACACGCCAACCAGTGTGCAGCCAGTCTGGCTGAGCAGTTAAAACAATTTCCGAACGTAGAATTCCTTGCCCCAGTACAGTCCAATGGCGTATTTGTCCGGTTACCCAAAGCAGCCCATAGCTTTCTTAAAGATAAAAAGGACTGGGGCTATTACACATTCATCGGTGAAGGAGGCTGTCGTTTGATGTGTTCCTGGAACACTACCGAAGAAGATATCAGTGCTTTTATTAAAGATGTGGGCGAGTATTACGCAACACAAAGCGGATAAATAAATTCACCTGAGGTTATTGCTTTTAGAAAAGATTCGTCACCAATATCCCGGCAATCGCAACAAGCACCCTTACGTCCTTTTCGTTTGTTGTACTCCTGCCCTGTTCGGCCCGCAATCAACTGAAGGCTTTTGGATATAACAAACTTCCCCGTATCTTTGACAAGAAGATGAATATGATTCGATGTTACAGCATAATTCAATACACATAAGCCATAACGTTTCCTGGCTTCAAACAACCAATGTATCCATCGTTGACGGTCTTTGGAAAACTTCAGCAGGAATTCTTTCTTGTGACAACGGTGAGTTATGTGCCAAATATAACCTGGCAAGAAATAACGATTGGCTCGTGGCATGACGCTTCATCCTTAAAGTTGTGTTTTTACCCTTAAAAAGGCCATTCTAAGCTTTAAATAATGTCCTTTTCAAGCATGGTTTACTATATAATCAATGCCTTACGTAGGTCTACTAGGTCCGACCCCTACCCTGTATGTCATGTTATTTGGGGGAAATTATTGTATTCTTTCTCCTCTGAAACTCTAAACTCTAGGTTATATGTATATCGATAATCTTTTCAGATAGAAAGATCATCAAAAAGACGTTATCTGTTTAAACGCAAAAAGGAGATAATCCATGATTACTCTGTTTGAGAGAATTGGAGGGGACGAGATGGTTGACGCCGCGGTAGATAAATTCTACGCGATCGTATTGGCCGACGACAGAATTAAGCATTTTTTTGCTAATACCGATATGAATAAGTTACGCATTCATCAGAGGAGATTTCTCACTTACGCTTTCGGTGGCATGCCCGAATATCTGGAAAAAAACATGCGGGATGCACATAATGATCTCGTTAATAAGAGGGGATTGACTGACGAGCATTTTGACGCTTTTGTAGAGGATTTTACTACTGCTTTACATGAATCAGGTGTGGCTAAAAATCTTATTGCCGAGGCAAAAACGTTAGTCGAAACCACAAGAAAAGAAATTCTTAATAGATAACATATTGGGTCTTCATCAAATAGAGTGGGTAAACTCTATCTGATGACCCCCTCTGGATAGAGATCCAAACCACCAAGATGGAAGTAGATAGCATTCTTGTAACGGGCTTTATTGCGAAATCCTCGGCTACGTATTTTGAGCATTTTGATCCGGCTGTTGATACTTTCCGCGCCACCGTTTGTGACCTTCAATAAGATGGCATTGAGTATACCCCAGAGATGTTTCTTGATAATTTTTGCCACCTTCTTTATCGGTTCCAATCGGCATCGAAGCGCCCACGATAACCACTGCTTCCAGCGTTTCTCCGCCCAGGTTCGGCTGATATAATTCCACAGGCGCATGGCCAGAGCCTTGATAGCCCAGGCGCGTGCCGTTTTCAGTGTGCTTTCTCTCAGCACCTTGAACTCACACTGTCGTTTACGACTCAGGTTTCCCAGATTGGTCAACCAATCATACTTGGTGCCTTTGAGGTCTTCCCAGCCTTCACTCATCAGTGCCTTGTGCTCCTCGACTCTGACTGGAAAATATGTTCCTGACATTTTCACCCGAATATGTCCTATATTCGTCCTCGGCAATTGCTCCTCGAACGCTGTTCCTGACGCGTTTCTACCTCCTCCATCCTTGGAGTCGTGCATTGCTCTATTACGTCACATCCATGTGACTATGATTCGTTCTACCTCCCACACACCCCACAAGGGGCAATGGCATTCACTTAACGAAACAAGCCATTCACTTAAGGGTGTGGATTTGTCCCATCTGAATACCTGATTATATTCTATGCTGATGTTGCTTGTACTGCTCTTTTTTCCTTGGCGAGCTGCCATTTTTTCATTGGCTTTCTGGATTGCCTATGGTATGTCCGGTCAGGCCGTACACGCTGTCGGCAAGTACGGATTGTGTCCAAAATCGATGTGAGTGTTTTGTTCACTCGCATGGCTTGATCTAAGAATAACGCTTCCAGATTTCTTGCCACCGTTGCCAGGCAATTCTTGAAATTAACTTTAAACGGGTGCAATGTATCCTCTTTCCCGGGCTGACAAAAACCATCATCGACATGGTTTGCAAATAGTCGCGTTAAGGTGATCAAGACAAAATGCGCATAAAGCTCTTGTTTCACGCCTCGCTCCGTTTGGCCGTGGAAATCTTCAACGTCGATGAGTTCTTTAGAGACTTTATAGAGTTCTTCAATTCCCCATCGCGCATGATAGACATCAGAAAAAGCATGAGCAGGATAGCGCTGTTGATCAAGTAATGTGGTGCCTAAAATATAGGTTGTACCAGAGACGTGATACTTTATCAGTCTCAATTTGATAGGTTTGAACTTGATCTGCGGGTGGCAGGCGCGAATGACGGCCTGATGTCTTGTCGAGGGGAAAAACTCAATCACATGATCTGTTTTTTCACTATCGGCAAATTCATCTATCGGTGAAGATATATTTTTCCTCAGACGAAAGATGGCTTGTATATCCTGTTCGATATGATAGTAAAGCATGGCATAGGAAAAATAGCCGCGATCATAAATGACCACATCGTTCGGCTGTAAAGCTTGCAAATGAGTCTGTGCAGCTTTTCTCTCGTCCGAATCGGGCACCAGTATAAAATCGATTGGGATCCTGGGTTTTAGCTGGTAGAGGCAACTGACCAATCCTTGAGGATAATAGGCATTATCGGAGGGGCTGCGATAACCGTAGGTGGTGAGTGAGCGTGGCAGAGTGATTTTGGTGCCATCGACAGCAAAAAGCCGATGACCACGCCAATCCCGAACGACATTTTGCGTGTCATAGGCACGAATGATATCGACGTTTAATCGTTTAAAAATACCTTCATCCAATTTCGCCCTGGCATTGCAAAACGCGGAGGCAGCGACCGGTTTAGCTTGCGGCAAGGGTATCCGCATGGTTCGGCACTGCGCCCAAAGTTCAGCAATCGTCGTATGGTAGCTTTGTTTGTTTTTGGAAAAGACCAGGCGAAAGATAAAGAGAACCAACAACAAGGAATTGAGGATACGCCGTCGTTTTTGCCATTGCTGGTCAAAGTCGGCGGTGACCTGGATGACGATATTCAGCACGTTGTGCCATAGCCGTACAAAAGGGTCATTGCGAGTTAAGCCGTCAGGTGCTTTATTCGTTTGCCAAAACAAGATCTTCTTCAGTGAGTTGGGGCGCTTTCCCTGAACGAGCAGGGTTTGATAGTGTCGAGTTAGTGGGTAAACGTACACGTCTTTTGCCGGTTTTGTTTTATTGCCTGCAGTCTTGCCAATGCATTGCCAGTTGGCGGCGCGATAGCAGGTCGCCTTGAATTGGCTGGGGTCGGTGAAGGTTTCCAGCAATACGGGACGGTAGCCATGAAAGGTTTGCCAATCCTCTGCGATTCGTTGCGCTGCCATGGATAGGGCTTTAGAGGCAAGATTCTTGATTTCGACCCAAGGGAAAATTAAAAACCGATTATTATTGAGCACGAACTTCAAGCGAGCTTCGCGTGCTTGGCGCTCCCAGCCAATCCACTCATCACGGCATGACAAGGTCCAGACTGCAAATGAAAATAGCATGCACCCGAGTTTATTGCCCACATGGTCAAGGATAAAATAACGCAGGTGCGATCCGATTGGCCGTTTGAAACCGAGATAGTGGTAGCGATCAATCAGTTCGTTCCACAACGCAATATCGTTTTCATTCCTGACAACCTCAAGGCGTAAAGGCATAAATTGCGTAATCGGCCCTGTTATTGTGGCAGGCCTCTGTGTCCGCTCTGTCCAAATGATCTTCTTTTGTGGGCCTCGTTTTTGGCACTCAATTTTGGCCGGTAGCGTAATAAGGTTGCGTTGTGCCATCGTCTCTAAAGCTGTCAGGCAGGATTGAATTTGCGATTTGCCTGTTGGCGTTAGCCAGCGGAAGTGTTCACAAAGCGTGTGGCCAAGCTCTCGCAGGCTGAGTGCCGGGAAAGCTCTGACAGTCTCCTGGATGTGGGCGATCTGTTTTTTAGTGACTCGCCTGCCCGCAACGGTAATGGGGTTCTTGGTCTGCATGCTCTTGCCTCAAATCGAAATCTTACGCGATTAGAATGCCTGAAAGTAAACCGGGAGTCAAGTCGTTGTTGTTATGCGAGTTCGGTGAACATATATTCCTTATAAATCAAAATCTAACAGTGTTTCTCCTCTAAACTGGTGGGTGGGGTTAGTAAGTGAATGCCATTGCCTTGTGGGGTGTGCAGGACGACTCCATGGAAGGAGGAGGTAGAGAACGTCTGGAACACGTTCTCGAGGTAGAAACGCGTCAGGAACAGCGTTCGAGGAGCAATTGCCGAGGACGAATATAGGACATATTCGGGTGAAAACGTCTGGAACTAGTTTTCCAGACAGAGTCGAGAACTACTCTACACGCTGTTATCACCATGGATGGTGTGTATGCAGGTTTTGCATGGACGACTATATGGATATTGTCGGTTGATAACGTCTGGACGAATATAGGATATA
>JADFPU010000256.1 GCA_022562175.1 Pseudomonadota bacterium
TCCAGACGTTATCAACCGACAATATCCATATAGTCGTCCTGCAAAACCTGACTACACACCATCCATGCTGATAACCGCTACGAGTTGAACATAAGATGATGATAAGCATATCTAATGACATATTATTTGGATCCACCGAATGGGTGAAGGAAACTGAAAAAATCAGCGGCGAAAACAATAAGTTACATTATAACGACGCGAACCATCCTGTTTGCCCAATCAAATCCTGAACAACAAGCACTTGAAATAAAATAATATGGAACTATAATGTTAGTTAAGCAACTAACTAAGGGTGATATGCAATATGCCTAGAACGAGTGATAAGCGTGACAGGTTGGTCGAAGCAGCAAAAAACCTGATCCACCGCCAGGGTTTTCACAGGACAACCCTGGCAGACATTGCTGATGAGTCTGAAGTGCCTTTGGGAAATGTCTATTACTACTTCAAAACAAAGGAAGATATATGCGAAGCAGTACTTGAGGAGCGTCGACTGAAGCTGCAGGAAACATTCGATGGCTGTTGTAAAAGCAATCAACCTAAACAGAATTTGATTGAATTGGTCAACAAGATCATCAAAAGCAGTGAAAAAATAGCAGAACATGGATGTATTATCGGTAGCCTTTGCCAGGAACTGGATAAGACCAAGTCACCTTTAAGGGACACAGCAGACAAATGTATACAGGAACATATTGACTGGGCAAGTAAACAATTCAGGAAAATGGGCTATAAAAAAACATCTGAACTGGGTTTTGAGTTTATAGCCAGACTGGAAGGGATAATGCTGGTAGGCCATGCATTGCATGAGCCGAAGCGGATAAAAAGTCAGCTACGAGCCACATGCAAATGGATCGAGTCATTATAAAGTCCCGACAGCTTTTAACCTGAACAATAACGGAACAAAGAATTTATCATTATTAATTAGTCAGTTAACTAAATATTTAAAATGAAAAATACAGCACACAAACAACATGAGACCTGCATCTCCGCTCGCTTATATAAGCGTAGCGGTGACTGTATCTGTATGTGCTAAAAAATTTAACCGAATATTAGTTAGTTAACTTACATTTTAGGAGGAACGACATGAACAGATTAACCACGCTATTAAACACAGGATTGGCTTTTGTATTCATTAGCATTAGCATGACATCCAGTGTTAATGCGGATGAGAGCAAGCTTGAGCTTGAAAAAATATTACGACAGGAAATTATGCAGGATCTGACAGTTAATGTACGAACTTTATTTGAAGAAGGTGGCAGCATAAAGACACTGTTTGCTTCAAATAAAAGCTCATCGAGGATAGATTCAATCAGTGATGAGAGTGAAATATCAGTTAGTCAGAATCACGAAGTTTACCTGAGAATAGAACCATCTGTAACAAACACAGCAGATGAACTGACCAGTAACTTTGACGTGTTATATAAAGGTTCTTCTCACCTTTAACCCTTCCCTCCCCCTAGAGGTAATACTCGCCGTCGCAGCACCCCCCGCTGTGGCGGCATTTTTTTATCAGCACGAGTTTGTTTCAGATAAATCATCATTACGTCAGTAGGGTCGCAATATTTGTACTGACATGCCCCCTTATATCTTTTTGTCCAGTAACAAATTCAGTGTATACCTGATACCAAACCCGGTCGTATCCGTTGGTATATGTGCGAGACCACCTTTACGATTACTACTGGACAGGTCTATGTGTATCCATGGGACGCCGCCCTTGACAAAACGCTGTAAAAATCTCGCCGCATGGATATGATCAGAGCCACTTTCCAGGGAACATTGTTTAATGTCTGCAATCTTACTCTGCAGAGCCTTATCGTAGTCTTCATCCATGGGAAATGGCCAGACACGTTCGCCACTGTCTTTACCTGCTTCAATCAGTGTCGGGATATATTCATCCTTATTGGTAAAAACACCACTGTAAGCTGTGCCCAATGAATAAATACAGGCACCGGTCAAGGTCGCATAGTCTATCAATAGTTTCGGTTTTGTTTTTGATGCCATTGCCAGGGTATCAGCCAGCACCATACGACCTTCGGCATCGGTATGCACGATCTCTATGGTTGTCCCATCCAAGGCCGTGATCACATCATTAGGTTTATAGGCTTTAGGCCCGATATGGTTCATGGCCAGTGCCAACCAGCACTCAACAGGAAAATTAACCTTTAGTCTGGTCAAGGCCATAAATGTACCTAACGCAACCGCACTGCCTTGCATATCTTCATGCATACCAAACATATGATTTGCAGGCTTGAGGTTGGTACCGCCTGTGTCGTAGCAGATGCCTTTCCCGACCAGCACAACCTTGCCTCGTCTGGAAGTTGTGCCGGGTTGGTATTGCAGACGGACGATACCGGCATCCTGGGTCGGACTGCCCTGCACCACGGCAAGAAATGCGCCGGCTTTTTTTCTTTTTAAGGCCGCTATATCATAAAATTCCAGTTTCCAGCGATACTCCTTTGCCAGCTTACGTACGTGTTTCAGATAATCGGACGGTGTTAGTTTATTCGAAGGCAACATGCTTAAATATCGCGCCATGGCATTGCCATTGGCTTCCGCAAGAGCGCGTTTAAATCCATGTCTGGTTTTAAGTCCGTACAGTTCGAGTTTTTTTAATACTAATGGTTTGTCCTTTTTGCTCTTATAGCCCGGCATCTCTGCATAAGCAGCACAAGCAGCACTGATAATAGCTTCGGCAATTCGCTCCGTTTCTACTGTGTCAAAACCACTAATAGCAATACCGATGTCGTTTGCCTTGTGTTGGTAGTGTACTGCCACCAGTTTTCTGGCCAGTGTCAACAGTTTGAAAGCCTCAAGACCTGATCCCAGGCAAGCATATGTGACACGGCTACCGATAGCATTCGGCAGATCGGTCGTGAGCGGCTCTGAATCAGCCTCCTGCCTGCCTGATTGTTCGCGTCTTTTTATTAATACAGACGCATAGGGAATTTTTCCCGGGTTCGATGTTTCAAAAGGGTAAGGCAAGATAACTATCCAATGGGGACGCTCATCCATGCGCTTTTTTGTCGGCAACCGATCCTGTTGCAGTATCTTGAGATTTGCGATATTCATAATATCTGTATCCATTGAATTATAATGATCGTCAATATGTAGTAAAATGTTAACTGAACATAAAGCCTAACACGTGAA
>JADFPU010000070.1 GCA_022562175.1 Pseudomonadota bacterium
GCGGTTGTGCATGCTCAGCGTTCAACAGCCCGCGCCTGGTTTGCGCCGTCTTCTGCTGGTGGCAATCGTGTCAGTTCTACTGCTGACCCTGACCCCCATAACGGGTCCAGCAGAGACCGTTTCCACGCTCTGCATTCTCTGTGGTTCCTATGGAACGGCTGATTTCATCCTCAATGTGATGATGTTCGTTCCCCTCGGCTATCTCACTGCCCGCATAACCAACAGCGATGAGATGAGCGAAGGTATCCACAGGCGCCATCCGCCGAGCATGAATTCACTGTCTCGGGCAGCCTGTTTTACATGTGCTGCGGTCACTTGTTTAGCGTTGGAGGCATAAGCTGCCAGCATGGATTTATCCGCGAGGATATTGATTCGACGCACCAGCCCTTTGGAATAGCGTCTTATTTTCCGGACTGCAGCCCGGCTAAACATCTCACCGGAACGATACCCGCAGGCACGTAAACGGGTATTCAGGTAATCATTTATATCGTTTATTTTAAATGGATTTAATTGAAAGCTGTAGGTGATCCGCTCCTTTAGCTGGCGGATTTCACGTCGCGCTATCATCTCGTCGAGTTCAGGCTGGCCAAACAATATGATTTGCAGGAGTTTATTCTGCCGTGTCTCCAGGTTACTCAACAGCCGGATCTCTTCCAGAGTCGCAATAGGCATGCTTTGTGCCTCTTCCACGAACACAACAACCTGCTGATTCGCGCTGTGTTTTTCTAACAGGTACTGCTGCAGGGCCTGCATTACCTGCAGACGCGTGCTTTGTGGTGTAATAGATAAATTGAGTTCGAAGGCAATGGCGTGCAGGATATTTTCCGGCGACAGACTCGGGTTTGCCAGATAGACTATCTCAACACTGGCCGGTAATTCCTCCTGCAGCATCCGGCACAGCATGGTCTTGCCGGAACCGACTTCGCCGACAACCTTAACGATGCCTTCGCCGCTTACTATTGCATACACCAGCGCCTCAAGCACTGCGCCGCGATTACCGCCCGGGAAAAATAGACTGGTATCCGGGGTAATCTTGAACGGCGGCTGTTTCAGTCCAAAATAAGCGTAATACATTTGTCCTTACCATATTAAGGAAACTCTGATTAAGTCAGAGTTTCCTGTGGTGCATGGATGCACCACCAAAATCAATTACTTTATGTGATTGATTTTGTGAGGTGAAAGAAAATCGCATTTTCTTTCACCGGGCTCTGAAAAGTCCAGGAGGGACTTATTCAGAGCTTCCTTAATACAGCAATGAAATATTGTAACCACGTTGTTTGAGTAAATTCAGCACACCTTCCTTGCCCGGCAGATGCATGGCGCCAATAGCAATAAAGGCATTGCCGTCTTCCAGCATCGGTTGCATACGCTCAGCCATAATATAATTACGTTCAGTCAACAGTTTTTTCAGCAGCACCTTATAAACGGTATCATCCGCTATTGAATAGCGGTGACTGAATTCAAACAGCCCCTTCAAGTCTCGCTTAAGATAGAGTTGCTTCATCATCTCTATATCGTCAACCACAACATCGTAATGACAAATAGTGTCTATCAACAACCGGACTTGTGCATCATATTCCAGATTGTTGAGGATATTGCCCTGTTCTTCCAGCGTCTCAAGACCATACACCTCAATACCTTTTTTCTGTGCCAGCCTCAGTAATTCCATATCAAGCACAATACCGAACTCGGCAGGATAATTCATAGTCAGAAATGCTGCCCAGGGCTTCATGCTGGCGGTTGCTTGTTCGGTCAGATGATAAGCAGCAAGGATCTCCACCGCCCTGCCGAATAATTTCCGCGACAATAAATCACTGAGTTTTTTACCGTCCGAGAAATACATCATGCCTATCAGTAACATGGCCTGTGCCGGATCAGGTAATGCTTCCATGACAAAACTATCACTGTGCTCCAGGGCATTTTTTACTATAGAGGGCAGATCCAGGATCGCCTCGTCCGCCACATGAATGGTACCGAAGACATAACTCGGACGTTGACCTGGCCGGTCAACCTTCCAGAGTAAACCGTTATTATATTTGCTCGGGCCTGTGTAGCCTGCTGCATCGAGCACCAGAGGTCTGCATTCCGGTGAGGTGAATTTTGTCGACGCTGACAAGGGGCTGATCAATATCAGTGACAGAGTAAAGCAATACAGACTACGAATTAATCTCATCATCGCCTAATTTTAATTCAGGTGATCTCTCAAGAACAGTAATCGCTTTCGAAACAGACTGCCATTGCCCATCCTTGCGCAAATCGGTAAATGACCTGTCACTAGCCTGACCATGCATACGCATCAAACGCACCTGCGATACGGGCTGCGGAGTCAGATCCAGATCGGCCAATAATTTCACAGCGGCATGCTGATTATTACAGATCAGAACCATATCACAACCTGCATGCAGGGCAGCAACAGCCCTGTCATGATAACTGCCGACAACTTCCGCGCCAGCCATACTTATATCGTCGCTAAATATAGCGCCCTGAAAAGCCAGTTGCTGTCTGAGAATGTCTTGTAACCACACAGCCGAATAGCCAGCCGGTTTGTCGTCAATCTTTGGGTAAATAACGTGGGCCGGCATCACTGCCGGCAAACCGGCATTGATCAATCGCTCAAACGGCACCAGATCACTCATGGCAATATCTTCATAGCGGCGTCTATCAACCGGTATAGCGTGATGTGAATCCTCTTTGACACTACCATGACCGGGAAAGTGCTTGCCGACTGCCGGCATGCCTGCCGCTTTCATGCCACGTATAAAGCGTCTGGCCAGTTCTGTCGCGATCTCCGGCTCGCGATGAAATGATCGGTCGCCAATAACATCGCTGATACCTTTGTTCAGATCGAGTACCGGTGCAAAGCTGAAATCCACACCGATTGCGAGTAATTCTGCGGCCATCAACCAACCCGCCTGCTCTGCCAACTGTAACCCTCGCAGCTTGTCCTCATCATATAACTTACCAAAACAATGACAGGGTGGTAATGCGCTGAACCCCTGCCGAAAACGTTGTACACGACCACCTTCGTGATCCACGGCAATGAGTAAGGGCGGTTGTCGCAGGGCATGAATCTGACGACAGAGCTCACCGACTTGAGCGATATCCTGATAGTTTCGCGAAAATAAAATGACGCCCCCTACCAGGGGGTGCCTGAGCATTTCACGCTCATCATCCTCCAGTATATAACCACGCAAGTCCAACATAATGGGGCCTATGGACAAAACGTTTGCCTCATTAATTCATTAGCCTTTCTGAAATTTATTTCTGTGTTCCTTATATCCGTGTTCAGGAACACAGGAAGCAGAACAGAACCTGTGTTGCCATCTTCTGAATTTTATGGCTGGCTCCTGAATAGTCAGTGCTTGATCCTGACGTCCAGACGATCTCTCAATCGATCTCCAAACATATTAATCGACATCACTACCAGAAAGATAGCAACCCCGGGTGCTAACACTACATGTGGAGCGATGAGCATATAACGCATGCCATCACGGATCATACTGCCCCAGGAAGCATCCGGTGGCTGTACACCAATGCCCAGAAAAGACAATGTTGATTCTGCGATAATCGTACCGGCCAATTCAAATGTGATTTGTACAAGTAACGGCGCCGTCAATAACGGCAAGATATGACGTAGCGCAATCCTTGTGGTCGATGTGCCCAAAGCACGGGCAGCCTGTACGTGGTCTCGCTGTTTTATCGATAAGGTCTGTGCCCGGGCGAGTCTTGCAAAACCAACCCAACCGACTACCGATAACGCAATAACAGCATTGGATATACCCGGCCCTAAAAGACCCGCCAGCACGATGGCAAGCAAGATACCTGGAAAAGCCATGAACAAATCCATGATCATAATCATCAGCCTGTCCCACCAACCGCCCAACCAGGCGCTGCTGATGCCGATAATTGTGCCGATAAAAAACGATATTGATACCACGGATATAGCGATAAAAAACGAAACGCGTGCGCCGGCCAAAAGACGCTTCGCAACTGATCTGCCTAATTCGTCATTGCCCAACCAGGCATCCCAGCCAGGTACGGCCAGAATTTTTTCCAGATAAATGGTCTCGTGCTCAATATGCAAGACCGTCAATGACAGACTGGCCAGGCACCAGAGCATAATAACCACAATGGGCAGCCATCTGGTCAAATCACTGCTCCAGCACCACGCGAGGATCGATCACTGAGTAAAGCACATCAGTCAACAGATTCACTACAACATAGGTTGTACTGATCACCAGGATGCATGCTTGTACGACAGGATAATCCCGTTTATGTATCGAATCGATCAGCAGTTGACCGATACCGGGCCAGTCAAACACATATTCAGTAACCACCGAGCCGGTCAATAACGCGCCTAACTGCACACCCAACACTGTCACCACCGGTAATAATGCATTGCGTACTGCATGTCTAATAACGACCCGCGTTTCATTTATGCCCCGCGCCCTGGCCGCACGGATATAGTCCTCATGCAAAACCTCCAACAGGGCAGCGCGGATCATGCGAGCCTGCAGCGCTGCAAGCCCGGTTCCCAGTGTCAAGGCAGGCAGGACGACGGAAGTCACACCGTTCATACCACTGACCGGAAACAATCCCAACCAGTAGGAAAACACCAGGATCAATAACGGCCCCAGCCAGAAGTTTGGTACTGATACCCCAAATATGGCAAACGCCATCGCAGCGTGATCAACTGCCGTATTGTTTCGCAGTGCTGCGAAGATACCCAGAGGAAACGCGATCAACATGGCCGTAGCAAACCCTGCACAGGCCATCAGGATGGTCGCCGGCAGGCGTTCAGCCAGCAGCGCACTGATTTGACGCTGACTGTGGATTGATGTGCCCAGATCAAGCGACATGATGTTAATGAGATATGACCACCACTGTACAAAGATCGGCTGATCCAGGCCCAGCGCCTGTCTAAGTGCCGCGCGATCAGCCGGCAGGGCCGCCTCCCCGAGCATGACATCAACAGGATCACCGGGGACCAGATGCAACAGGAAAAACACGACAGTGCAAATACCCAACACCACGCACAAGGCTGTCAATGAGCGCACAAACAGGTATCTGGGCATTTAAACTGATTTCATATTAAAAATTTACGCGAACTTGCCGCTACAAGAGTATTGAACGGCACTTTAAATATAAAGATATGAAAAACATCATCGATATGCCAAACAATACCGTGCAGAAGGCGAGGCAGGCAAGTAAATACGAGTTCGACTTTCCGCAAGACACAGAAGAACAAGCCCATAAGCGCAAGCTGCCCGGTTTCAGCTTGCCCGCTGTCAACCTGGACTGGTTGAATATTACCGCCAGAGCAGCCTGTGTATGTCTGTTGTTGTTCGGACTCTGGGCGGGTATGACTGTATTACTCGAAGCAATACAGCTCTATCGTGACCCGGCCAGGATAGAAAGCTTTGCCATCGCCATAGAAAATGGCTCGAATATCGACAAAAGCCTTGCGCATGCGAATAATGCAGCAATCAGTGGGCAAAACAATTTTCGTTTGTCTTACTTTGCCGCCTGGGGTATCACCCTGTTATTACTGCTGCTCATCTCCATGATTGCCTTTGCGGCCATCCGCACAGGTGGAGAACTGGTACTTTATGATGCGAAGAGGAAACGATTTGCAAAAAAGTTGCTGAAAGAGTCAAACAAAAAATAACTGACTGATTGGATGATGCATAATACCGTTACTACCTTGTAGTCCTGTGTCTGCTTCTATCCGGTTGCCTGATTTGCCCTTGTCCAGGTTGTCGCTGCCGATCAAGCCTGCGCTGCAGGTTCTGTTCCGTTCGGCGCTTCGACACTTCCCCTTTGATAAAATCCCGTCGTTGTTCGACTGACATATCCCGCCATTTTTCGCGCATGGCTTGACGTTCCTCCGGGGCTAAATTACGCATCCTCTGGCGAAATTTTTCTCGCTGTGCCGGTGTCATATCACGCATCTTCTCGCGCATCGCCTTTTTGTCTTGTGCCGACATATTCCGGTAGTGTTCTCGCAGGGCCTGGCGCTCATCCTCGGGGAGGTCTTTGAACCACTGCTGTCTTTTTCGAAGACGTTGTTGTTGCTCAGGGGTAAGATCCTTAAACCGATTGTAACGTTGCCGGATAGTTTTGCGTTGCTCTGGACTTCTTTGTTGCCATTGTTTATATTTTTGTTGTGCCTGTCGACGGTGAGCCGGGACCATGTTTTGCCAACGATCAGCGCCTTTTTGTAAACGTTGCTGACGTTGTGGCGATAATTCATCCCATTTGCTTTGCATGCCTTTGAGGACTTTCTGTTGCTGCTCGGTCAGCTTGTCCCAGCTCACACCCTGTTCTGCATCAGCATACAGTGGCACCGACAATATCAGCAGTGATAACGCAAACTGAACAATGAACCTACTCATTGTTCTGACCTTTTGTGTTTACTTCAAACAGTCCGGCATACGCCTCATCTTCAAATTCATTAGGATCCAGCCACTCACCCTCTGATGTTTCCCACTCGCCAAGAAACTCAAGAAAATTAATCGCAGGGGCCTCGTCCTGAACCAGGTTCTCGGCATGCAGGGTTGAAATGTGTAAAGTCATGGTCATCAATAACAGACTAAGTCGGTAATTCATAATCTTCCAGCCATTCATAGAACTCCAGGTCTTCGTAGAGTTGCAGGGATTCGGAAGATGACATCAACTCAATATCATCAACTATATTGATCTGCTCTGTTTGCTTTGCCGGTATAAACACAACCATCGCAAACACCAGACAGGCCGTGGCAATGGCAGCTATTGGCAGTAACACCGGTTTAAATGTCTTATAGCTGGCTTTACGCAATGCTTGATGACGGATTTGCGCGAGGCGAGATCGCGTTTCTGCATCGATATCAAGGCTGCTCTGATCGAGTGACTGCCTGATTGCTTTCAGTAATACCTGATCTTTATCTTGTACACTCATGGCCAATGTTCACCTAATTGTTCTCGTAAGGCATGCAGCGCCCGTGAATAATGAGTCTTAACACTCCCTTGTGAACAGGCCATTGCCTGAGCTGTTTGTTTGACATCCAGACCTTGCCAGCCACGTAGCAGGAAGGCCTGTTGTTGCCGTAGCGGCAATGCGTGTATCGCCTGTTCCAGTTTATCAATGCTGCGATCGGATTGTAGCAGTTGTTCCGGGCTTCGCCCGTGCTCGTCCGCAATAGCTTGTAGCGGATCAGGGGCATCTTCTTCATTAGCCATACCAAGCCAACTGCGGAACTGGTTACGTACTGTATTGCGCCGATACCAGTCATGGATACGGCTTTGCAATATCCTGTGAAACAGCGGTCCCCATTCATCTGCATCGCGCGAGGCATATTTTTCAACCAGTTTAAACATCGCATCCTGGACAATATCCAGAGCATCGTCCCGGTTACCTGTGGCGATCCGGGCCATGTGGAAGGCACGACGCTCAACAGTTGCAAGGAAGCTGTCCAGAGCCCGGCTATTGTCCAGATTATTCTCCCCTCAAGTTTGTTGCTGGTAGTTGTCATCATATCCCAGACAGAACAACCGGTCATGGCTAATGACCGGTTGATTCAGTCAACCGTGATAATCCTTACATTCTGCCATTAGCGCCTGTCCTGCCAACGTTGCGTGCATTGCCGGAAACTCTAACACCACGAGATCCGCGATCATTACTGGCAAACCGTGGTCGATTTACATCACGGTTTAGCTGGCGATTGGCTGCCTGTCCCTGGCGATCGAACTGTCGCTGCGGGCGCTGGCGCTCAAGTTGATGATCAGGGCGATTATATTGTCGATGCGCCATATCATCCCGGCTATCCCGGAAATCTTCACGACGTTCTAGCCGATGCTCTCGCCGATCAGCCAGTCTTTCATGTCTCTGTTCGCGATGTTCAGCAGCTTCAGGGTGATTTTCCTGAAACTCTGTACGACGCGCCTGTCGGTTCTCTTTGATTTCCTGCTGATGTGTTTGTCTATGTGCCTGTATTTCTGTGTGGCGCGCCTGTCGTGCTTCATACCAATCTCTATGATTGCCATGATTTGCCACCTGCTCGCCGCCTTCATCCTCATCAGCCATTACAGGCATCACCAATAAAACACCCAAAAGGGCGCTTGTCAGCAGTCTGCTTGTGGATAAAATCTGTATCTTCATTTGCTTATACTCCTGTGATTAAAAAATGTTTACACAGGTCTTAACGCACAGGCAACAATCAGGTTGACACCCGTTAACAAAATAAACGGATAAACCTGTGAACCACATCACACTCGGAATTACCAATAAATCTGCTGTCGTAACACCACATCAAGCAATTCAAATAATTTCCTTATAGCATTAACCGATTGGCGGAAGTAAATTTTCAACCCATTCCAGATAACAGACTGACAAAGAATAATTCTCTAAGTTAATGTATTTACAACTGAAATCACACAATCCTGTCACTCAAGTTTAGCGTGAAACTGCCGATATACAACAGCATGCATCGGTAAGTTTTCTCCAACCCGTTTATTTAAAATATACAAGTTTCAGAAGAATTTTCGTAGCGGACAAAAATGATAGTAAAGAAAGTTCATATAAATAATCTTAAATTGGGAATGTATGTGTCTCATCTTGATCGTCCGTGGGTGCAAACACCTTTTTTATTTCAGGGATTTTTCCTTAATAAACATCTTCAGATCGATGATGTAAGAAAACATTGTGGCCATGTTTATATAGATATAGAGAGGGGTGTGCCGGCAGATGTATATATGCAAGATGATGCCGACGATAAGACTGAAGTCGATTCAATAAAAGTAGAAAAAGTACTGCCTCAGGCGAAAAAAAAATATAAAAGGGTTGCGGAAAGTCTGACAGATATGATGCAGGGAATTAAGCAGGGCAAGCATCTTGATATCACAAAAATAAAGGCAGATACACTAGACATGATCGAGGATGTCCTCAAGATTGAGGATGCTTATCTTCTGCTGACAAAACTTAAGGACAAAGATAATTATACCTATTTACATTCACTGAGTTCATCAATCCTGGGTGTGAAATTCGGCAAGGAACTTTGCCTGTCAGGACAGGAGTTACGTGATCTGGCGCTTGGCATTATGTTATTCGATGTAGGTAAAATGATGGTGCCGGACAGTCTTATTAATAAACAGGGGAAACTGACAGATACTGAGTACTCTTTATTGAAATTACACGTGAACTACAGCATCAAGCAGGTAGAAACCCTTGATAATGTCAGCCAATCGATCATCGATACTATAGCCAGCCACCACGAACGATTTGATGGCAGCGGCTATCCCAAGGGCATAAAAGCTAAGGAAATCCCATTGTTTGCCCGGATAGCAGGGATCGTTGACACCTATGATGCCATTACCAGTGAGAGACTGTACTGCAAGGCGCGTTCACATGATGATGCTATCAAGGAGCTTTACAGACTGGCAAATACAGGATTCCCCGAAAGTCTGATAGAACAATTTGTGCAGTGCCTGGGGATTTACCCTACCGGCTCACTGGTGGAATTATCGACAGGTGAAGTAGGGGTAGTCATCCAGCAAAGTAAGATCCGGCGGTTAAAACCCCGGGTAATGATAATCCTCAATAAAGACAAGGTATCGAATGATTATTTCCCCATAATCGACTTGTTGACTGCGGATAAAGATGAGGACGGACAACCTTATGAAATCAAAAAATCCATAAAGCCAGAGGACTACGGCATAGATCCCGTTAAATACTACCTCTAGTTTACCTCCCGGAATAATCAAGGCGTAAACGTTATGGAAAAAGATCCTGGTTTTGATAGTGATAAATCACTGCCTGCTGTCAACAGGGATGCGTTTAATCAATTTGTCCGTGAAAAACTGCAAGCCTGTAAACAGACATCCGGAATTTTTGGATTAATAAAATTAAAGATCATGTCTTTGCGGAATGTTAATACGGCATTCGGCTATCAAACAGGTGATAGATTACTTGCAGAATTTGCACATAGAGTCGAGGAGGTTCTGTCCACAACGGATATTATTATCAAGACAGGTGACAGTGAATACTCAATCTGCTTTCCGTCCTTAATGAATGAAGGGCACATTATACTGGCTGTTAATAAAATTCTGACTAGTCTGGAAAACAAATTTTCAATCGATGGAGAAGCTATATTTATAAATATCGCAATGGGGATCGCTATATTTCCAAACCATGCAAATGACCACGATATACTGTTAAGGAAAGCTGATATTGCACTGGGAGAAGCAATAAAGGAGAAAAAAAACTATACCATTTTTCAGGAGCGTATGATCAAGGAAGCACCTTTTAATATTATTGTGGAAAAAGAATTAAAAACTGCCATTGCAAACAATGAATTCGTCCTTAAATATCAACCCAAGGTTAATCTTCAAAATAGAAGTGTTTTGGGCGTAGAGGCATTGACCCGATGGACGAGCCCCAGTCTTGGATTTGTCTCCCCTGAAGTATTTATCCCGATAATAGAAAAATCCAATTTAATCATCCCATTTACAATGTGGACAATAAATCAGGGGCTGAAACAGGCAAGGGAGTGGCGGCTTACCCATAAAGATGTATCTGTTGCGGTAAACCTGTCTGCCGTCATCCTGCACGACCATGAAATTGTTGATTTAATTATACGCTCATTAAATATCTGGGATGCAGAGCCCGTTGATTTAGTACTGGAAGTCACAGAGAGTGCCATGATGACAGACCCGGAACGCAGCATGGAAACTTTAAGGCGACTGCATGATTTTGGTATCAATATTTCCATCGATGATTTTGGCACCGGCTATTCATCCTTCGCCTACCTGAAGAAATTGCCTGTCTCTGAACTCAAGATAGATAAAACATTCGTCACAAAAATGGCAAAAGAAAGCGATGATGCAAATATCGTCAGGACGATAGTCGACCTGGCACATAATTTTGGCTTGTATGTCACGGCTGAAGGTGTCGAGGATCAGGCCACTATCGACCAGCTGATTGAACTGGATTGTGACCATGCACAGGGATTTTATATCGCCCGGCCCATGCCACTTGAGGACTTGCTGAACTGGTTAGGCGAGTCACACTGGTCACGGAAAGTCGCTTAATAGAATATATAAGTAGTTTGTGCCTCTTTATTTTGTGGCCGGAAAATAATGGGGTGGAGTTTTAAGCATGGATACTTTTATGGCGCGAACACAGGACGAGGGTGTACAAATAACCAGTAACTACTGACAAGTGACTGCGTCATAGATCTATCGCTCGCGCACGCTCTCATCTTTATAACGTAGAACTCAACAAATGACTCCGGCCCTGAGACATGTTTATTGCTGGATGACTACTGATGTGCCGACACTAACCTTTTCAAACAGCTCAATAACATCCGCATTCCGCATCCTGATACAACCGCGTGAACCGGGCTTGTCCATGGCGACATCGTCAGGAGTGCCATGTATATAGATATAACGTTTATATGAATCTACATTACCTGCCTGATTAATGCCGGGCTCTGTACCGCGCAGCCATAGAATTCGTGTGATAATCCAGTCGCGTTGCGGATTTTGTTGTCGCATTTCCGGCGTATAGATCTCGCTTGTCGCAATGCGGCCGGTGAAGACAGTATTTATTTCACAGCCCTCACCGATTTTTTCAGCAATAATATGTTTGCCTCGCGGCGTGCATTCACTGTCCATCTCTTCTCCCGGCCCATTTTTTGCTGAGGAAATGGGATACTCTTTCACTATCGTCTCACCTGTCTTTAACAGCAGAGTTTGTGCGCTGAGATTAATGTGCAGATGATATTCGCTATCTGTCATTCTTGTGGCTTGCGTTGTATATTGATTAAACCATCATAGTTGCCGTCTGCAGCGAGTGTGTAACCACTGATTTGTTTACGCTTAACCAGCACATTATCTTCATACCAAAGTGGGATATAGGGTAACTGCTGGTGCAGGCGTTGCTGGATTGCACGATAAATATCAGTCCGGACAGAGAGTGTCTCTTCAGCCTCAGCCTGTTCAATCAACTGATCCACAATCGCATCATCAAACCTGCCCCTGTTCGCACCGGCTGGTGGTTTAGATGCACTGTGAAAGATATATCGGAATACATCCGGCATTTTTATTCCGACCCATGACAGACTATACATCTGGAACCTGCCAGCTTTGATATCGCCATAGAATGTGCCCCAATCATGACTGTGAATTTCCAGCTCAATGCCCACTTGTTTTAATTGCTGCTGAATGATCGTTGCGAAACGAATACTAAGCGGATTGGTTGATGTTTTATAGATCAGCGATAAAGGCTTGTT
>JADFPU010000257.1 GCA_022562175.1 Pseudomonadota bacterium
AGAAACTTAAATCGCACTTATCCAAAATCCCTTTTTTCCTCAAATGATCGGCAGCAAGATAGGCTATTTTTTGCGGTGCACCAGGACATTTGAACGGAAGTGGTGCCTGGGTAAACAGGGCCTTTGACCCGGACCCAAGATTCTGCAGACAACTCCAGGTATATTCTGCATAGTCTTGAGAATAGTTACTGCAAACACCGTTCTTCCCCAATGCTTCTTTTGCGCCTTCTATTTTTTCCCAATTGAGTTCCAGGCCAGGGCAAACAACCAGATAGTCATATTGCATACTACTGCCTGATTCCAGATTGATCTTGTTATTTTCTGGGTCGAACCCATCTACACTTTCCTTTATCCATTCAACACCGGAAGGGATTAATCCCTGCTCATTACGACAAGTTTTATCAAGCGTATAGACCCCTGCACCCACCAGTGTAAATGCCGGTTGATAATAATGTTTATCAGATGGTTCAATAATAGTAATCATGACCTCTGATTCATTGGGCTGACGCACCAGACTTGATGCAACCGAGATACCGGCCGTACCTCCTCCTACTATTACAATATGTATCCCCTTTCCCATTGGCCTAATTCTTTTTGGCTCTTCCGCAGAATCTGTGGGTAGATAAATGTCGAAAGTGTAGTTGAAGCGCATTGGGAAGAGAATCATCATGGAACTTGAGAGAGTAACAAGATGGTTAACCACAATCCCAATGCGCATCAGAACAATATTAAATCGTTGTCATTATCTCAAGTCATTTGTGTATGAGAAAGAACAAATTGAAGTAATCAGTGGACAGGAAGCCCTGGTCGTGGAGGTGGTGCCACGCAAGAATGGACAGGTGATTTGCTCGGGTTGTGGTGCTGCTGCAAGGGGTTATGACCGGGGGCGTCAAGCGCGGCTGTTTAGCTTTGTGCCGCTGTGGGGCTATCCAGTGTATTTACGTTACGTGATGCGTCGGGTGAACTGTTCTGATTGTGGGGTGAAAGTGGAACAGGTGCCGTGGTCAGCAGGCAAGAGTCCACGCACCCGGGCCTATGAAGTGTTTTTAGCCCGCTGGGGGAGACGACTATCCTGGCAGGAAGTGGCGCGCGTCTTTCATACCAGTTGGGAGCAGGTGTATCGCTCGGTGGAGTCGGTAGTCAGTTATGGCCTGGCCCATCGTTCTCTGGATGATATCCAGGCCATCGGGGCCGATGAAGTGCAATACCGGCGCGGTCATCAGTATTTAACGGTGGTATATCAGTTAGATAGTGGTTGCCGACGTTTATTGTATGTGGGCAAAAAGCGCACAGTGAAGAGTTTACTTCGATTCTTTCGGGAGTTGGATCCGGTTCGATGCCAGGCCATTAAATACGTTTGCTCGGACATGTGGAAGCCGTACCTGAAAGTCATTAAGAAGAAGGTGCCACAGGCCCTGCATATATTAGACCGGTTTCACATTGTGGTGTTATTGAACAAGGCGGTGGATGAGGTGAGAAGGCAAGAAACACAGAGATTAAAGCGGGACGGTTATGAGGAGGTGTTGACGCACAGCCGCTATTGTTTTTTGAAGAATGAATCGAACTTGACGGACAGGCAGGCGATGAAACTGGAAGAGCTATTACAATACGACTTAAAGTCGGTGCGGGCGTATTTACTGAAAGAGAGCTTTCAGGGTTTCTGGCAATATAGCTCGCCTTATTGGGCTGAGCGGTTTCTACAACTTTGGTGTGCTCGGGCGATGCGTTCCAAATTAGAGCCGGTGAAGAAGTTTGTGAAGACGGTTCGACGACATCAACCCTTGATGATGAATTGGTTCAAGGCGAAAAAAGCTTTCTCTTCGGGGATTGTGGAAGGTCTGAATCGTAAAATAAATCTGGTCACCAGAAAGGCCTATGGCTTCAAGAGCTATGATGTGCTTAAAATCGCCTTGTTTCATGCTCTGGGTGACTTACCTGAGCCTGAATTAACCCATAGTTTTTGCTGAAGACCCAAATAAGTTTATATCCGTAAGTACCGGAAATATGTTCAAGCCTGAGCACATCCCACTCGATGGAAATGTTTTTATTCGAGACTTCCAAGAGCGACTCTGAGATTAATCTTAATTCTCTCATGATCTGTAAACAGATTTTCTGTTTTTTCTTTCTGTCTTTAAGATCGTTAAAGACGAAATGAAGCCCTGCCTTGAAAGAGAACTACTGCAATTGGCTGATTGCATCAGACAGACGGCTGACGGGAATAATTTCCATGCCTTCGATATTCTGTTTGGGTTGATTAGACTTGGGGATAATGGCTTTTTTGAATCCATGCTTCACCGCTTCGTTCAATCGTTCCAGACCATTCTGCACAGGTCTTATTTCACCCGCAAGACCCACTTCACCAAACACAATTAAATCCTGCGGCAGAGGCATATTTTTCAAACTGGATATGGCCGCCAATAAGATGGCCAGATCGGCCGCAGTTTCGGTAATTCTAATGCCACCGACGACATTAATAAAAACATCTTGATCAGCAGTGTTGATCCCTGCATGCCGATGTAATACAGCCAGCAACATTGAAAGACGATTTTGTTCTAATCCTACACTGACGCGTCTCGGATTACCCAAATACGAGGTATCAACCAACGCCTGTACTTCAACAAGTAGCGGTCTTGTCCCTTCTTTTGTTACCATGATAACGCTACCGGATACCGGCTCTTCATGCCTGGATAGAAATATGGCGGAAGGATTGCTCACTTCTTTCAATCCCTTGTCAGTCATGGCAAATACACCAATTTCATTCACTGCACCATAACGATTTTTGACAGATCGAATCACCCGGTAGCGGCTACTCGTGTCACCTTCAAAGTAAAGCACCGTATCGACCATATGTTCCAGTACCCTGGGACCTGCCAAAGCACCATCTTTTGTCACATGTCCCGCCAGCAACATAGTCGTATTGGTTTGTTTTGCATAACGCACAAATTGTGCTGCCGACTCCCTGACCTGCGCCACTGAACCAGGGGCGGACTGTAGCATCTCTGTATAAACTGTCTGAATAGAATCTATGACGATGACTTCAGGCCTCTCGACACTGACAACAGATAATATTCTTTCCAGATTATTTTCTGTTAATAATTTTATTTTAT
>JADFPU010000258.1 GCA_022562175.1 Pseudomonadota bacterium
ACATTTGGGACGCTCCTCTTGTAGTTTCCTGATTGAGAATTATTATAAATAACAGGGTGTTATAGTATATATCCCCCGGTGCAGAGTCTTGTTTTAGCAGTCAGTCTGCTGGGATGGTTGGCTTCACCTTCAGATGCCTATCTTAGCGTGATGTTGAGAGTTTCTCTAATCGGCAATCGAAATAAATTATAAAGTTCCTGGAAATCAATGAATATGGAGAAAGCCGCCAGATTCTGCTAGCATCTGTCCCATAATATGTTTCCATGGTTTAACCTTTTCGATCCAGACAACGGTTCTTGTGAATCGCTAAGGCAAACTCCCCCTCTAACTTTCTACGCATGCCGACAATGACTGATTTCGTCTTCATTACTGGTGGTGTGGTGTCCTCTCTTGGTAAAGGCATCGCATCGGCGTCACTGGCGGCCATCCTGGAAGCACGTGGCCTGAAAGTGACATTGCTGAAGCTTGATCCTTATATAAACGTCGATCCCGGCACCATGAGCCCGTATCAACACGGCGAGGTCTATGTGACGGAAGACGGCGCCGAGACTGATCTCGATTTGGGGCATTATGAACGGTTTGTCCGCACCAGGATGGGCAAGCGTAATAATTTCACCAGCGGTCGCATCTATCTCAATGTGATCCAGAAGGAGAGACAAGGGGACTATCTTGGCGGTACGGTACAGGTGATCCCGCATATCACGGACGAGATCCAGCGTTGTATCAAACAGGGTGCGGGTGATGCGGACATCGCTATGGTCGAGATTGGTGGGACGGTCGGTGATATAGAATCTCAGCCGTTTCTTGAGGCCATCCGCCAGATGCGTATCGAACTTGGGCCTGAGCATTCGCTGTTTATGCACCTTACGCTGGTGCCTTATATCGCCGCCGTCGGTGAGATCAAGACAAAACCAACGCAACATTCCGTCAAGGAACTACGCTCCATAGGTATACAACCGGATATATTACTGTGTCGCATAGACAGACCATTACCTGATAATGAGCGGAAAAAAATAGCCTTGTTCACCAATGTCGCTGAATCTGCCATCATCTCTGCGATTGATGTCGATAATATTTACAAAATACCGCGTCTGTTGCATGAGCAGTGCCTGGATGACATCGTTGTCAAGAAATTCAAACTGGAGGTGCCGAAGGCGGATCTGAGTGAATGGGATAAGGTGGTGGATGCTATGACGAATCCGCGGGATCAAGTCAATATTGCGATGGTAGGTAAATATATGGATCTGACGGATTCATATAAATCACTTTCAGAGGCCTTGATCCATGCAGGCATCCAGACACGGGCGCGCGTCAATATAGTTTATGTTGATTCTGAACAGATAGAGGAATCCGGCACTGCCTGTCTTGAGGGAATGGATGCCATTGTTATACCCGGTGGTTTTGGCAACAGGGGTGTCGAAGGAAAAATCACCGCAGCGCAATATGCACGGCAGAACATGACGCCATATCTGGGTATTTGCCTGGGCATGCATGTTGCCGTGATTGAGTTTTCTCGTCATGTCGCCGGTTTTGAAGGCGCGAATAGTACCGAGTTTAATCGACAAGCAAAACATCCTGTTATCGCCTTGATTAGCGAGTGGATGGACGAGGAAGGCAGCCTGGAGCAGCGCGACGAGGCTTCAGAAATGGGGGGTACAATGCGCCTGGGTGGCCAGACCTGTCTTTTACAGGATGGAACGCTGGTTCGGAAACTATATGCCAAGGAAACAATTATTGAACGCCATCGGCATCGCTATGAATTCAATAATCGTTATCGTCGCGATCTTGAGAAAAAGGGACTGATCGTGTCCGGTATCTCGCAGGATAACAAACTCGTTGAAATCATTGAACTGGCCGATCATCCGTGGTTCATCGCCTGTCAGTTTCATCCGGAATTCACTTCGACCCCCCGTGATGGACACCCGTTATTTTCCGGTTTTATACACGCTGCGTTAACTTATCGAAATTCTGCAAGCCGGGATATCAAGCATGCAGCTATGTGATTTTGAGGTAGGCGAGGACAGACCGTTTTTTTTGATCGCCGGTCCATGCGTCATAGAGAGTGAACAACTGGTGATGGATACTGCCGGTGAGCTCAAGCAGATCACTGCCGAGTTGGGTATACCGTTTATTTTCAAGTCGTCGTTTGATAAGGCCAATCGAAGCTCACATGAGAGTTATCGCGGTCCTGGTTTTGAACAGGGCCTGACTATCCTGAGTAAAGTAAAGCAAAGTATCGGCGTACCGGTTCTGACTGATGTGCATGATGATACGCCGTTGGACGAGGTTGCAGCGGTGGTGGATGTCTTGCAGACCCCGGCCTTTTTATGCAGGCAGACAAACTTTATCCAGAAGGTTGCGAGCCAGGGCTTGCCAGTTAATATCAAGAAGGGACAGTTTCTCGCACCCTGGGATATGCAGTCAGTCGTCAACAAGGCACGCGCAACAGGTAATGACAAAATCATGGTTTGTGAAAGAGGCGCGAGTTTTGGATATAACTACCTGGTGACCGATATGCGCTCGTTGGTGATCATGCGTGAAACAGCTTGTCCGGTCGTGTTTGATGCGACACATTCGGTACAATTACCGGGTGGTTTAGGTAATAAATCCGGCGGTCAACGGCAATTTATTCCGGCGCTGGCGCGGGCTGCTGTTGCTGTCGGTATTGCAGGACTGTTCATGGAAACACATCCTGAGCCTGACAAGGCACTCAGTGATGGTCCGAACGCCTGGCCACTTGGTCAGATACGCGAATTGTTACAAACCTTGAAGTCGATAGACGCACAGGTCAAGGCAGATAATATGCATCAATGATAAGTAGATTGAAAGTAAAATTCCCATGTCAAAAATAACACAAATCAATGCCAGAGAGATTCTTGATTCACGCGGTAATCCTACCATAGAAGCTGAAGTACACACCGCAGCAGGTGCTGTGGGTTCGGCCATGGTGCCGTCAGGCGCCTCGACGGGGATACGCGAGGCGTTCGAACTCAGGGACAATGATAAATCACGCTATATGGGCAAGGGTGTTCTCAATGCCATAAAAAACATTACTGGGCGGATAAGCCCTGTACTCATAGGCATGGATGTAAGCGATCAAGCTGCT
>JADFPU010000071.1 GCA_022562175.1 Pseudomonadota bacterium
AACAAATTGCCTCCGTATTGGGACACTCCTGAGATAATGGCCAGGCGGATGAATTTATATTCCGGTTCCAGTTAGTGTCCGTCAATAAACTCTAATTTTTTTTCTCGCCAAGGCGCAAAGACGCCATGCAAGAAATCGTAATATGCTTTTATACCAATATCTTATAACTTTGCGATGTTTGCGCCTTGGCGAGAATTATTCGTCCTGGATGGACACTGGCCAGATGCGCTCTATCAGGCTTGCTGGTCGATTACATAGCTCTCGTACGGTCTCATTTTCCTTAAGAAATGCGGTGACATGCCGCTAATTGAGCAGAGAATAGTCCCAAGGTTAGCAATTTCATGGCATTACAAAAACTGGCAGAAAACCGAAAATTCAAACGTCACCGTGTCCGTCTGAAAGTTATTGACCAGCAAACAGGCGAACTGCTGGGTTATGTGGAGGACCTTCATATAGAAGGCATGAGACTGATAAGTAAAAAACTGTTTGCTCCGCAGACAGAAATTAATTGCTGGTTAGTAAAAGACGAAGAAACGGAAAAAATCCCCCTTACTGCATTCAGAATCTGGAGCAGCTTTTACGACACGGTACCGGTGTTTTATTACTCCGGTTTCCATTTCGTCAATCCAACATCCGCAGCACTGGACAGCATTCAAGCTATCATTCGCGAGTTACCAAAATAACCTCTTTTTGTATTCAGAAGCATCAAGCATTTTTGGCGAAGGAAAAAATGCCCTGATATGGTTCCGGGGCCTGAGAAAAACAACATAATAATCGAATATATCAACGCTTCTGGTTAGAATATATTTTTATTCAAGTTTCCTTAAGCAATTCATTCGCCTGAGAGTGATCAATATGACTGGAAATAAAGGTAGCGTGATGATGGGAATGATGTGGATGTTTGTTATCTCTCTGTTGCTGATCTGGCTGCCCGGCCTGGGATCTCTTCTAGCAGGTATAGTCGGTGGGAAAACAGCTGGTGGCGTGATGAAGGGCTTTCTCGCGGCCTTACTGCCGGGACTAATACTTGCTGGCGCCCTGTTTGCTTTCGGATCTGTATTTACCGGTCTGCCTGTAATCGGCGCCATCATAGCAGGCAGTGGCATACTGCTATACCTCCTGTATATCCCGATATTATTAATTGGCGCCCTCATTGGCGGGCTATTAGCGTAACAAACTGTTTGCGATGGAGAAAGATATGTCTGACACGAAGTTTACCAGTACTGATACCTATATCGTCACAGCCGATTTAATGACGGCTGTGAATGCTGCCATCACGGTTGGCAGACCACTACTTATAAAGGGGGAACCTGGCACCGGCAAGACATTACTCGCCACCGAGGTCGCACAGGTCCTTAACAAACCGCTAATCGAATGGCACATCAAGTCCACCACCAAGGCCAAGCAGGGACTGTATGAATATGATGCTGTCTCGCGTCTGCGTGATTCACAACTGGGCGACGCGCGTGTCAATGACATCTCCAATTACATCATCCGTGGCAAATTGTGGGATGCCTTTCAAAATGACGAACGAACCATTCTACTTATTGATGAAATCGATAAGGCAGACATTGAATTTCCCAATGATCTATTGCAGGAACTCGACCGGATGGAATTCTTTGTTTACGAGACGAAGCAATTAATACAGGCCAAACAACGCCCTATCATCATTATCACCAGTAACAATGAAAAAGAATTGCCTGATGCCTTCTTGCGACGTTGTTTTTTTCATTACATAAAATTCCCGGATCATGCGACGATGGAACAGATTGTTTACGTCCACTATCCCGACATCAAGAAACGTTTATTGAAAGAAGCGCTGAACTCTTTCTTTGGGCTGCGCGATACCCCAGGACTGAAGAAAAAACCGTCCACGTCTGAATTACTGGACTGGATAAAGATCCTGCTCGCCGAAGACATCTCGCCGGAAGATTTGCGTGCAGATAATGAGCGCAAATTGATCCCCAAACTCTATGGCGCACTGCTGAAAAATGAACAGGATGTCCACCTTTTTGAAAAACTGTTATTTTTGCATCGAGCTGCCAATAACTAACAGGCGTTGATATGTTCATCGATCTGTTTTATAAACTGCGTGATAGTGGTATTCCTGTTTCTATTACTGAATACCTGACCTTGCTGGAAGCGCTTGAAAAAAACGCCATCGACATAAACATTGATGCCTTCTATTACCTGCTACGCGCCACACTGGTCAAGGACGAACGAAATTTCGACCGGTTTGATCGTATTTTCGGCGCCCACTTCAAGGGGATGGATGACCTGATAGAGCAGATTCTTGCTGAAATCCCGGCCGAATGGCTACAAAGACAAGCTCAACTCAATCTCAGCGAAGAAGAAAAACGCCAGATAGAAGCCATGGGTGGTTGGGAAAAACTGATGGAAACACTGCGCCAACGACTTGAAGAGCAGCAAGGACAGCACAGTGGTGGCAATAAATGGATAGGCACAGGCGGCACATCTCCGTATGGCGCCTATGGCTATAACCCTGAAGGGATCAGAATAGGTCAACAGGAATCGCGCCAGCACAGCGCTGTAAAAGTATGGGATAAACGTGAATACCGTAACCTGGACGACACGGTCGAGATTGGTACGCGCAATATCAAACTGGCATTGCGTCATCTGCGAAAATTTGCCCGTGAAGGTGCCACAGACGAGTTGGATCTCGACAAAACCATAAATGCCACCGCACAGAATGCCGGGCTACTGGATATACACATGATCCCGGAGCGGCATAATGCGGTAAAGATATTATTATTTCTTGATGTCGGCGGCTCCATGGATTATCACGTCAAGGTATGTGAAGAACTCTTTTCAGCAACACGAACAGAATTCAAGCATCTCGAATATTTTTATTTTCATAACTGTGTTTATGACAGCGTCTGGCGTGATAACAAACGCAGACATAACGAACAGATAATGGTAATGGATGTGATGCATAAATATGGGCACGATCACAAATTGATCTTTGTCGGCGATGCCAGTATGAGTCCTTATGAGATCATGATGGACGGCGGCAGTATTGAATATTGGAACCAGGAATCCGGCGCAACCTGGATGGCACGATTACTGGCCACTTATCCACATGCCATCTGGTTAAACCCGGTCGCAGAAGAACACTGGCAATACACTGCTTCAATAATGGTGATTAAAGAGATCATGCACAACAGAATGTTTCCATTGACACTGGCCGGGCTCACTCGTGGTATTGAGGCCCTGAAACACCAACATATCAATTGACCTTCAATAACACTGTCATCGAATTATAAAAGGGCAATTTGATCATAACCGTTCGATTCATCGTCCTTCATTAAATTCGATACACTCACGCCAAGCAGGCGCACCCTTCTCTGTGCCACATCAGTCTTGTTGAGTAATTGCGGTAATATTGGTAATAAAGTCCGCATGTCATTGAACGGTTGTTCCAGCGTGATACTGCGCGTAACCAGTGCAAAATCTTCGTACTTCACTTTAATAGTGACTGTTCTGGCGAGCAGTTGTTTGGCCTGCAGGCCGCGTAACACTTTCTGCGCAAGTTCCTGCAGGCTGGCGAGCATATCATCCTTATCAGCCAGGTCATTCTCAAAGGTTGTTTCACTACCGAGTGATTTTCGTAACCGCGTGTTGATGACAGGCCGCTGATCAATGCCGCGAGCGATGTCATAATAATAATTGCCTGCTTTGCCAAAGCGTGCAGTCAGATCTTGTTGTTTCCAGCGTTTGAGATCAGCGCCATTATGGATGCCGAGCGCTTGCATTTTTGCCTCTGTTGCTTTACCGATGCCGTAAAATTTGCCAATGGCCAGATTTTCTATAAAAGCTTGCCCTTGCGCAGGGGTGATCACATAAAGTCCATCCGGTTTGTCCATATCCGAGGCAATCTTTGCCAGAAACTTGTTGTAAGATACCCCCGCTGAAGCCGTCAGGTCAGTCGCCTGTTTAATCATCGATTTTATTGCCTCTGCAATCCGTGTAGCAGAGCCGCCATATTGTGTACAAGCGCTGACATCCAGATAGGCCTCGTCGAGTGACAAGGGTTCGACCAGATGGGTGAATGTCTTGAATATCGTTTGAATGTCAGCGGACACTTGCCGGTAGGCCTCAAATCGTGGCCGTAGAAAAATTGCCTGTGGACACAGACGGCTAGCCCTGGCCGAGGACATCGCCGAGCGAATACCATATTTACGCGCCTCATAACTACATGCGGCAACGACCCCGCGCTTGTCCGGCGCACCACCGACGATAACCGGCATTGCCCGATATTCGGGCTTATCCCGCTGCTCGACGGAAGCAAAGAATGCATCCATGTCGATATGAACGATTTTACGATTTTCCACGATATCTAGTGTTTTTAGTTGGCTTTTACACTACAATTTGTGGCATATTACAGCTTTCCCAATTTAACAAAAGATCGAATACGTTGTTGCTTTCAATAGTAAGCATTCTTTCAATTCGTCGCTATCCGGGGGGTATCAAAGCGATGATTAGACGACTCTCATTCTGTTTAGCGATCCTTTCTTTTTCACAGATATGTCATGCCGATCTGTATTCGGCCAGTGAGGCCCTGGCAAAAGGTGACTATGACACCGCCACCAGGGAATTCAGTCGCCTGGCAGAACAAGGTGATGCCAAGGCACAGGCCCATCTTGGCTACATGTATTATGTTGGTGAAGGTGTTCCACAGAGTTATGAAAAGGCAGTCGAGTGGTACCGCAGGGCGGCAACGCAAGGCGACAAAGATGCCCAATATAACCTGGCCGTTGCTCACGCCTTTGGCGAAGGGACTAAACAGGATTACAAAGCAGCGGCGCTGTGGTATCGCCGCTCGGCCGAGCAAGGCCATATTATTTCACAATACAGTCTCGGCATTTCCTACTCGTTTGGAGAAGGGCTCAAGCAGGATTCGAAAGAGGCAGTAAAATGGTTTCGCAAGGCAGCAGAACAGGGATATGCCCGTGCTCAGATACAGCTGGGCAGTAACTACCACACTGGTGACGGAGTAGCACAGGATTATGAACAGGCTGTACATTGGTACCGCAGGGCGGCGGACAGGGGCGATGCCGCTGCGCAATACAATCTGGGCACCATGTTCCGCTCTGGCAAAGGCGTTAAACAGGATTATAACCAGGCGCTTCGCTGGTTCAGGCTCGCCGCTGATCAGAGTTATGCCGCTGCACAAAACGAGCTGGCCAGTATTGAACGTGCTATCGCCGGCGCCGCGAGAACAAAGTCTACCCCATACCTGCAACCGACGCCGATCACAAAGCCGCCAACCCCCGTAGCGACCGGTGACGTTGTTGCCAGGACTGACGATACCCAGGCAAGCAAGCCAGAGCCTGTCGCAGCAAAACAGAAACCTCTCATTACTGTAGAGAAAGCTGATCTGCTGACCCTGCACGACACGGCCAGCAGATCTGTAGCGGCCACAGAAACCGATACAGCTGTAGATACACTGCCCGCTGCAACAGATAGTGATGCCAGCGCGCCGCTGGAAACAGAAGTCAGCAGCGTAAAAAACAAGAAACGGGGTTTCTTAAGCGCGATAGGCAGGTTTTTCAAGCCAAAAAAGGACAAGGAAACCAAGCCAATTGCGACAAGTATTGCTGAGTCGAATGAGCAAGACGCGCTGACCACGGATATGCCGCAGGCAATAGCGGATAATGAAGAAAACCTTGCTGTTGTTGAGGACTACTCTTCTGTACAACCGGTTGTTGATGTCAAAGTGTCTGAGCAATCGGCATCAACCCTGGTAGAAACGGATGATCCGGTTCAGATCGAGAAATGGCGAGATCTTGAATCTGATACCGTCATCACCTATGCAGACACTGACAAGAAAAAATCCGGCGGCTTTTTCAAACGCTTGTTCGGCAAGAAAGAAAAATCGCCTGATGCCCCCTCCGCGACGCCATCGGCAACAACTGCTGAAGTTGCTGACGAGGTAGCGTATGCCAGCACGCAATCTGATACAACTGTCGCATACGCGACTGAAATTGCACCGCCGACTGACGACCCCACACCACTGGATATACCTGAGCCTGCGACAGAAAGCTCCATAGCCGCACAGCAGGCAAACGAATGGGAACAAGTTGACCCAAGTCTCGATAGCACAGACATGCCAGCCACGGTCACGCCGGAGACCAATATAAGCGAACAGCCCGCAGATAAATCAGCACTGGTAACCGACAAGAAACAAAAGCGCGGCTTTTTCCGACGATTATTCGGCAAGAAAAAAGATAGCCCCGAAGTAACCACAGAAAGTGAAGCAATCGCTGCTGACGAGCCTGATAAACGTCGCTTGGAAGATGCTGAAACATCCGAGCAAGCTGCCGTAACCTACCAACCTGATCCGGTAAAACAAGCGGCAGCTTTTTCTGCATTAGACAAAAGGGATTATGACGAGGCGTTCGTGTTATTGCATGTATTAGCAGTAAAGGAAGATGCATCCGCACAATATCAGCTAGGCTCACTCTACTATCAGGGTCTTGGCATTATGCAGGATTATACACAAGCGCATAACTGGTATCGGCGGGCTGCTGAGCAGGGCAATATCAGTGCACAGTATAGCCTTGGCAATATGTTTCTGATGGGAGAAGGTGTCGTTCAGGATGATGTGCGAGCAGGCTATTGGTACGAAAAGGCCGCACAGCAAGGACACATTTCTGCCCAGCATAACCTGGATAACATTAAACGTGTAGCGAAGCATAAATTGGAATATGAATCCAGACAAAATGTTATTGCAGCTGATGAGGTCCAGCAGCAAAACACGCTGTCTCCTGAAGATAATGTTACCGATAGCGAGGCCGGCAAGGAAAAACCACGCGTTGGCTTGTTTAAAAGACTATTCGGTAAAAAAGACAAGCGAGCCAGTGATAATACTGATGGCCAAAGCTCTCAGCAACAGGCAGCAGCTGAAACTGTTGCCGTCGGGCCAGACACTGACGTTAAAGAACCCGCACCAGCAGAATCCATAGCCCCCCCTCCTTCGCAAGAGCTGGCTGCAACAAGCCCGGAGGCAGAGCCTCAGACAAAAAAGAAGGGCTTCTTTAAACGCTTATTTGGCAAAAAAGATAAACCGCAGACCGAAGTGGCTGCGCAACATGCTGCTGAAGAATATAGCAACAATGTTGATGAAACGGTTACAGGAAATTCCACAGCGCGTAGTGATTATGAACGTGGGCAGTCTTATTCCTTCGGTGATGGCATCGAAAAGGATCCTGGCGCAGCATTCAAATGGTTTATGAAAGCTGCAGAACAAAGTTATGCACCCGCGCAATACAAGGTTGGAATCGCCTATGCATATGGTGAAGGCATAAAAAAAGATCCTTATGAGGCCGCGATATGGTACAGAAAGGCAGCCAAACAGGGCTACGCAATTGCACAACGTAATCTTGGGGTTATGTATATGATTGGTGATGGCATCAACCAGGATAAGCCACTGGCGCTGGCGTGGTACGGCATTCTGGCAGAGAACGGTAATGTGATGGATATTCGCCGTCATGACATGCTGGAAAAACAACTGACAGAATCCGAACTGCAACAGGCTGTGCTTCTTAAAGATAAACTCACCACAGCGGTTAATTCACACAAGAACTGAAAACTGTTTCGCTTTTTACAGTAATTCACGATTACTCCATGGCTGCCACTCAGGAAAACCAGCCTGTCATTGATATCAGAAACCTGAGCTGCTATTACGGTGACAAACTGGCCCTGGATAATATCAACCTGACCGTAAATGAACGTGAAATACTGGTCATCATGGGGCACAGTGGTTCCGGCAAAAGCACTCTGCTGCGGAATATACTGGGACTCTTAACGCCATCAAGCGGTCAGGTGGAGGTGTTGGGAAAGGAAATCTCACGACTAAAAAAGAAAGAATTATACGAATTACGTAAAAACATCGGTGTAGCTTTCCAGAATGGTGCGCTTTTCAGTTCTTTGAGCGTGCGCGAAAACATTGAACTGCCTCTGAGAGAACACACCGATCTGGATGAAAACACCATCCAGATCATGACAATGATGAAGTTGACGCAAATGAACCTGGCAGATCATGGAGACCTGATGCCAGCAGAGCTTTCCGGCGGGATGCTGAAACGTGCAGGTCTTGCCAGAGCAGTTATCATGGATCCAAAATTATTATTTTTTGATGAACCCTCAGCCGGTCTCGATCCGGTCACCTCTGCGGAACTTGATCAGCTAATCTTGCAGCTCAGAGATGCATTGAACATGAGCATTGTCATCATTACCCACGAACTGGAGAGTGCCTTTAATGTGGCAGACCGTATTACCGTACTCGATCAAGGCAAACAGATATTGACCGGTAGTCGGGAAGAAATAAAAGCCAGTTCAGATCAACGTATTATTAATATGCTGGGGCGCATAGCCAGAGATGAAGATGTGGATGCAGAAGCATATTTACACAAATTAACCCACAAAAATTTACCGCGAAAATGAACCTGGTAAATATTGCTCAGTATATTTCCGGCTTCTTACAAAACCTGGGCCGTGCAGGGTTATTTCTGGCCGCAGTATTGTTTCGTATTGTCACACCCCCCTACAGATTTACCCCAACGATAAAACAGATTTATTTTATGGGTGCACGCTCATTACTTGCCATAGTGGTTTGCGGAATATTTGTTGGCATGGTTGTAGCCTTGCAGTTTTACGACACTCTTGTACGTTTTGGCTCAGTCGCATTACTCGGTGCTGCTGTCGGAATAAGTCTTATTCGTGAGCTGGGACCGATGATAACTGCGCTGGTTATCATTGGCAGGGTAGGCTCCGCAGTATGTGCAGAAATCAGCATCATGCGTAATGAGTCCCAGATTGATGCGCTGGAATGTATGGCTATAGACCCCTTGCGATATCTCATGGCCCCTCGGGTCCTTGCAGCAATAATCTCGGCGCCCATTTTGACAGCGGTATTTATCACAGTCGGGATATTCGGTGGTTACTTCGTCGGTGTCATATTATTTGAAGTCAGCCCCGGATCATATTTCGGCGGCATGTATGATGCCGTTCTGTGGGGAGATATCGTCATGGGCGCTACTAAATCATTCATATTCGGCTTGATTATCATCTGGACCGCAACCGTAAAAGGATTCTATCTACACCTGGATAAATCGGGTGTACACGGAACGGAAGCTGTAAGCAAAGTCACTACAGACACCGTTGTTTTGTCGTTGATTACTGTTTTGTTTGCAGATTACATTGTCACTTCAATCATTTTATAGAGTAAATAACCATGTCTGGAAAAAAACTTGAAATTATGGTCGGTCTGTTTTTGTTGGTAGGGTTAGCCTCAATCTCATATCTTGCAATTATGCTGGGTGACTTAAACTTTCCGGGAGGCAACAGATATAATGTCATTGCCAAATTCACTTCTGCATCAGGTCTGCGTGAAGGTGCATATGTTGAGGCAGGTGGCGTCAGAATCGGCATTGTAGATTCTATAGATTTCAGCGTGGATGATTATCTTGCTGTGGTACGCCTCTCTATCGATAATGACGTCCTCATCCATGAAGATGCCATCGCCTCGATTCGCACCGCTGGTATCATTGGCGATAAATTCGTCAAGATAACGCCGGGGGGCATGGCTTATCTTGAACCCGGCATGGAAATTCTAGACACAGAACCTTCTATAAATATTGAAGAATTGATCAGCAAATATATCTTTGAATCAAATGATTAACTATTTTCTGCTGAGCAGCTGACGACCGCAAGAAATGATCTCACAAACCCTGATATGTAATAATCTGTATTTGATCTGACATCGTCTTTTAACAGATATTCTCAAACTGCCGGGACTGCCTCTGATCCTGAACGCCTGATACGGTTGCCAAGATTATTGTTTCTCTTGCTTGAGCTATTCGGCTTGCGAGCACTGCCGCGTGTGTGCTGTTCATTAGAGGCACGCCTCTGGCCGGTCTTATGACTAAATTTATTACTGTTTCTATGGGGTCGCTGTTTGTTGCGTGCCGATTTAACGGAGATGGATTCCGGTACGACGTGTTGCGGAGCGAAGTCGTCGATTTCTTCGCGTTCGATCTTGCGTTTGATAAGCCGCTCGATGTCCTGCAGTTGTTTGCTCTCATCGGCACTGACCAGGGAGATGGCATGGCCGCTGGCACCGGCGCGGCCGGTGCGGCCGATGCGGTGGATGTAATCTTCCGGGACATTTGGCAGGTCGAAGTTGACGACATGAGAGAGTTGGTCGATGTCTATGCCTCGAGAGGCAATATCGGTCGCCACCAGCACCTGAATTTTGTCCTGTTTAAAACCGGCCAGTGCCTTGGTGCGCTGAAGCTGACTTTTGTTACCGTGTATGGCTGCGGCATGGATGTTGTCGCGCTTCAGTCGCTTCACCAGTTTATCGGCGCCGTGTTTGGTGCGACAAAAGACCAGCACCTGGTACCAGTGTTCCGTGCGGATCAGGTGGCTGAGTAGTTCAGCCTTGCGCGCCTTGTCTACCGGGTGGATCTTTTGCACGATGGTTTCAACAGTGGAGTTGCGCGGGGAGACGTCGATTTCGACCGGGTTGTTGGTGATGCTTTTGGCGAGTTGCCGGATCTCTTTGGAGAAGGTGGCGGAGAACATCAGGTTCTGGCGTTGTTTCGGCAACAGGGCCATGATCTTTTTAATGTCGTGTATAAAGCCCATGTCCAGCATGCGGTCGGCTTCATCCAGTACCAGGATCTCAATCTCATTGAAGCGAATGGCGTTCTGCTGATACAGGTCGAGCAGACGGCCTGGTGTCGCCACCAGCACGTCGACGCCACGGCGCAACTTCATCATCTGCGGGTTGATGGTGACGCCACCAAAGACGACGGCGGAACGCAGTTGCAGGTATTTACCGTAAGTTTGCACGCTGTCGTGTATCTGTGCGGCGAGTTCCCGGGTCGGGGTCATCACCAGTGCACGCACGCGGTTACTCTTTACCGGCGGTTTGTTGCTAAGCCGCTGTAACAGAGGCAAGATAAACCCAGCGGTTTTACCGGTGCCGGTTTGTGCCGCAGCCATTACGTCGATACCGTCTAGTATGGCGGGGATAGCCTGTACCTGAATCGGTGTCGGGCTGGTGTAGCCGGTGGCGCGCACGGCGCGCAGTAGTTGTTCTGTTAGACCGAGTGTTTCAAATGTCATTACTGTTTTCCTGAATCTATGATTGTGATTATGCTTCGCTCTATCTGCATATATAAATCTGCACCCCCTGTTGGCGGCGCGCTACTGTGTCAGAATAGCTGTCGCGAACTCAGTCAGTGGCATAGAGATAACTTTGCCGGTTCGTGTGCGATGGCACATGCGGCATGCATTAATTGGCTCTCTAAAGGGAGGGACAGCTAGACTCGGTGTATGAGTTGCTATTTAAGACAGGCAACGCTAATGAGGCAAACTAACAACTAAAGATGACGCTCTGGGCGCCCCTGCGGGCTGTGACCAGATGCAGAAGTACGCACTCTAACACAATATGAGGCGGTTAAGCTACGATATTATTCAGGTGAGCCGACGGAAGTTCCATAAAAGATGGATTGCCGGCATAAAATAGTATAGGGTGCTGCCGTTAGCAGTTTTTTGTAGCGTGACCGGTGGTACCTTGCAGTGTATAAGCGTTCCCTTCGGTGATTTCTCAGTAACAATCAGCGTGCTAATACATTGTTAAATTTTTCAGTAAAGAGGTAAGTAGAATATGGCTACAGGTAATGTAAAGTGGTTTAACGACAGTAAAGGGTATGGGTTTATTACACCGTCAGATGGTCAAAAAGACGTATTTGTGCATCATAGCGCGATCCAGGCTGAAGGTTTCAAATCACTATCCGAAGGACAGAGTGTGACTTTTGATGTTGAGGATGGCCCGAAAGGCCCCAGTGCAATCAACGTAGTTCCAGGATAAGACAGAACAGTTCATAATCCGACTGCAAAGAAAACCCCGTTTAAGCGCGGGGTTTTTTAATTACAGGATGTAATGTATGTCGCGGTCGCATGGATGCGAAAGAGCGACGAATTACAGGATGTAATGGTCGAAAAATGCGTCCTGCATATTCGACACTTCCGCCTTCCATGGCGGTCGTATGTCGCGGTCGCATGGACGACATACATGGATGTATTAGTAATACGTTCGGCAGGATG
>JADFPU010000072.1 GCA_022562175.1 Pseudomonadota bacterium
GTCAGCAGACCAATAACAACAACTAATACGCCACAAGCCATGACCAGTCGCCGTCGATCGAAAGCGATTGCCAACAGGCCCGCCCCACAAAGAAGAAATCCCATTGCGGTGTTGTATTGCATTGGCGCAAAGGCCGGGGACACTTGTATAAGCAGAATGTTGTGAGTGTGCCATCCCGTGACAACCATGAGCGCCAACGCGAGCGTAACCCCTCCCGTGATGATCACGACGGTATTCGAAAAGGTCGTACACTGGCTCATGTCGGTACTTTCACCCGAGTTCATACGCCCAAGCTCCAAGTTTATATATATACTTAAATTCAGATAATAAGTGCAGCACCTAAAAAGGAGCAGCCAGCTGGTATATTATCTAGTTTGACTAGAACTGACTCAAAGGAGATTGTATGAGCAAACAATATACACAACTGACTGAAGCTGAACGATATCATATTTATACGATGAACAAACAAGGATATTCCAACAATAAAATAGCACAAGGCATGGCAAGGGATCGTTCAAGCATGGATCGAGAACTCAGGCGCAATGTTGGCCAGCGAGGTTATCGTTATCAACAAGCTAATTGTATGGCAATGAAGCGACATGCAGAGAAAACCAAGGCATGTAAACTTACAGCGGAACGTGTGAAGTACATTACTCAGAAATTAACGCAACGCTGGAGTCCTGAGCAGATCTCAGGTCGGCTAAAACTGGACAAGGAAATATCGCTTAGCCCTGAAACGATTTACCAGCTTATTGCCAAAGACAAACGCCAGGGAGGGAGTTTGCATCAACCTCTACGCCATCAAGGTAAACCCTACAAAAAACGCTATGGTAAGGCCGATTATAGAGGGTGTATTCCAGGAAGAGTGGATATTGATGAGCGCCCTGAGGTGGTAAATGAACGTTCCAGGGTAGGTGACTGGGAAGCCGATCTTGTCATCGGTAAAGCGCATAAAGGAGCTATTGTCACCTTGGCTGAAAGATGCTGCCGTTTATATCTAGCCTTCCCTATTGTGCGTAAGACAGCTCATTTAACGACGCAGGCCATTACCACACTTCTAGCTGACTTAAAGGAGTTTGTGCACACGATTACCTACGACAATGGGCGTGAATTTAATGGTCATCGCGACATCAATGATGCCCTTGAATGCGACAGCTATTTTGCCAAGCCCTATCACAGTTGGGAACGAGGATTAAATGAAAATTTTAATGGCTTACTGAGACAGTATTTTCCAAAATCAATGAGATTGGACAAGCTCTCGGAGAAAGAAGTTTTATCTGCGGTCAATGAAATGAACCATCGACCAAGAAAATGTTTGGGCTTCAAAACCCCATGGGAGGTATTTGCTGAGCTTACTCAGATTGATACCAATTTTAAAACAAATGTTGCACTTATGACTTGAATCCGCCTAATGAAAAAATCATTAAGCACAAGGTCGGATTATTAAACCTGGCCGAAGAACTCGGCAATGTCTCCAAAGCCTGTAAAATAATGGGACTGTCCCGGGATACGTTCTATCGCTATCAAGAAGCGGTTGAGGAAGGTGGCATAGAAGCGTTGTTTGAGCAGACTCGACGGAAACCCAATACGAAGAACCGTGTGGATGAGCAGACAGAGGCTGCAGTGGTGGCCTATGCACTGGATTTCCCTGCTTACGGTCAAGCCCGAACCAGCAATGAGCTGCGAAAGAAGGGTGTGTTTGTCTCTGGCAGCGGCGTCCGCAGTATCTGGCTTCGCCACCAGTTGGAGAACTTCAAATTACGATTGAAAGCCCTGGAAGCCAAGGTGGCTAAGGAAGGTATCATTCTGACGGAATCTCAGGTCGTCGCGTTGGAGAAGAAGAAATACGATGATGAGGCCTGTGGTGAGATAGAAACGGCTCATCCTGGTTATCTGGGGTCTCAAGATACGTTCTACGTCGGTACCTTGAAAGGTGTTGGCCGTGTCTATCAACAGACCTTCGTTGATACCTACAGCAAGGTCGCCTGTGCCAAGCTCTACACGACCAAGACGCCGATCACTGCGGCAGACCTCCTCAATGACAGGGTTCTGCCCTTGTTCCAGGAACAACAGCTACCCATGCTACGGATCTTGACTGACCGAGGTACGGAATACTGTGGGAAGGTCGAACAGCATGATTACCAGTTATATCTGGCTATGAATGATATCGAACATACCAGGACCAAGGCCCGGTCTCCACAGACTAATGGGATCTGTGAGCGGTTTCATAAAACGATTCTAAATGAGTTTTATCAGATCACATTCCGTAAGAAAGTCTATGCTGACATCGCTGCGCTGCAAAAGGATCTGGACGAATGGATTCATTACTACAATAATGAGCGCACGCATCAGGGAAAAATGTGCTGTGGACGAACACCCATGGAAACATTAGAAGGTGGCAAACAAATCTGGCAGGAGAAGTATATACACTAAACTTTAGCTGACAGTCACTGACATCAAAATCGGTAACTGTCAGATCAAGTCTGAGTCACTACAACTAAGAATATACGATCCCAGCGGTATTCCTTTTTATTCCATACCAAAAGACTCGTTAATAATGCCCCTATATCAATAAATCCTGAAGTATTCTTTCATAGATCACAGACAGGGTTTCCAGATCACTCACATTAACGCATTCATCGACTTTATGAATCGTTGTATTGACCGGGCCAAGTTCTATGACTTCTGCTCCGGTGGGGGCGATGAAGCGGCCATCCGAGGTGCCGCCTGCTGTGGATAGTTCAGTTTCTTCAGCCGTGATCTCCCTGATAGCGGTCTTGACTGATTCCAGTAAGCGACCGGATTCTGTCAAAAATGGTTCGCCGGACAGTCGCCAGTCGATGTCAAAATTCAGTTGATGTTTGTTGAGTATAGCCTCGACTTTTTGCATCAAGGCCTCACTATCCGTTGCAGTAGAATAACGAAAATTGAACATCACATCTGCTGCGCCTGGAATGACGTTGTCCGCGCCAGTGCCGGCATTGATGTTGGATATCTGAAAGCTGGTCGGAGGGTAGTGTTTGTTACCCCTGTCCCACACCGTGTTACTCAACTCGTCTATTACCGGGGCAATGAGATGGATCGGGTTTTTGGCCAGTTCAGGGTAGGCAACATGCCCTTGCACGCCAAGTACTCGCAGGTTTGCGCAGAGAGAACCACGTCGGCCATGCTTGATCACATCGCCGAGCTTTGCCCGGCTGGAAGGCTCGCCGACCAGGCACCAGTCTATATTGATGCCGTTCTCATGTAGATGATCAAGAACCCGCTTTGTGCCGTTCTGCGCGATACCTTCTTCATCGCTGGTCAGTAATAAAGATAAGGTGCCATCATGAGCCGGATTTGCTGCAATAAACCGCTCCATGGCAGTGACCATGGCGGCTATGCTGCCTTTCATATCGGCTGCGCCGCGTGCATAGAGATAGCCATCACGGATGCTGGCTGTGAACGGATCGGATTGCCAGTCTTCTACCGGGCCAGTGGGTACAACATCGGTATGACCGAGAAAGGTAAATACCGGCGAGCCTTGACCATGCGTCAGCCAGAGGTTATCGACATCTTCAAAACGCAGGTGGCTGGCAGTGCAGCCTGCTTGTTGCAGACGTTCTGCCAACAGTTGCTGGCAACCGGCATCTTTGGGTGTTATCGACGCGCGGCTGACAAGCTGTTTTGTCAGTTCGATAGTCATTCGTCTTTAACTAAATACCGCGAGCAGCTCACCCGCCTTTGTACGGTTATTGCCGTCACAACTGATTGATCGTTGCACATGGAAGTATTCGATCCTTGCTCTGGCATCATTATAAAGTTTTCTGGTTTCCTTTGTGTCATGATTTGAAATAATGACAGGAATCCCCTCATCTGCAAGTTTACGGGCCATGTCCACAAGCTGCACCTGATCTTGCCAGTTGAACCCGCTTGTATGGTAATCTGTGAAATTCGCTGTCTGGCTAAGTGGTGCATAGGGCGGGTCGCAGTATATAACATCACCCTGTTTCGCCCGCGCCATACTGTCAAGAAAGTCCGCATTGATAAAGGTTGCATTGCTCGCAGTATCGATAAAATTCCGCATCTCTTTTTGCGGGAAATACGGTTTTTTGTAACGGCCAAAAGGCGTGTTGAATTTGCCGCTCTTGTTATATCTGCACAGACCGTTATAACAATGTCTGTTCAGATATAAAAACAATGCAGATCGCCGACGAATACTCCTGGACCGATTAAACTCTTCGCGAAACTTGTAATAGATCTGCTCATTATTATTTTCCTGGCTGATAAGTGTATGGCAATATTTGATAAATGAATCGCCCTCATCGATTAAGCGTTGATATAGATTAATCAGGTCGTTATTGCTGTCAGCGATTAAGTATTCGTTATAGTCCGTGTTCAGGAATACAGCGGCCGAGCCGGCGAAGGGTTCGATCAACCTTTGTGCCGGCTGCAGTGCAGACTTTATCCGTTCAACCAAACGGTATTTTCCACCGGGCCATTTCAGGAAGGGTTTCAAATGCCGAGGTATTTTTATTGTTCTTCTGGTGAATACGCCTTGATGCTTAAGGCGTGTATTTCCGCTGGCATGAGGTCATCGACTGCCTGGTAGACCATGCGGTGGCGTTCCAGTGCGGAATGATCCCTGAATTTTTCAGACACAATGGTGACGGTAAAATGACCGCCACCACCGGCGGCGCCAGCATGTCCTGCATGCTGGTGAGAGTCATCAACGATATCAAGTTGTGCAGGGTTGAATGCGTTATTCAGGCGCTCGCGGATAAGATCGACTGTTTGCATGTGTGTTAATTCGGCAAGGTTTTTCTGAAAGGTTTAACGATGACGCTTTGACAAACGCCGGCCGCAATATAGGCATCGGCATCGGCCCAATCCTGTGCTGCTTGTAATGACTCGAACTCTGCGACGATAAGACTACCGGTGAAACCGGCAGGCCCGGGATCATTGGCATCAATGGCAGGGTGTGGACCGGCCAATATAAGTCGTCCCTCATCCAGTAACTGTTCGAGTCTTGCCAGGTGATCACTGCGTGCTGTTTTTCGTTTTTCAAGGCTGTCTTCAACATCTTCGCTGATAATGGCATATAACATAGCAGTATTTTTTACTCCTTACTCTGTTGCAGAAAAGAACAGACAATTATGACTTTCGTGGCAAGATACACACTTTCTTCACGTTGCTCGGGAATATACAAGGCAACCTGAAACACAATCGCCGGGAAAAAGTCGAATAAAAATTTCATTATTTTATAATAGCGCGATTTTTATCCCGGCATAAACACAAACTTAACGATGACCCGATATTTTACAATACATCCGGATGATCCGCAGCCCAGGCTTATCAGTCAAACGGCTGCTATCCTGCGACATGGCGGGGTCATAGTCTACCCGACTGACTCCTGTTATGCATTGGGTTGTCTGGCGATGGACAAGACGGCTGTGGATCGGATTATTCGTATCCGCAGACTCAACCCTAAGCACAATATGACCTTGATTTGCAGCAATCTGAGCGATATCAGCACTTATGCCAAGCTTGATAATGCTGCATTCAGATTGATAAAAAGACTGACGCCCGGACCTTATACGTTTCTTCTAAAGGCGACCAAAGACGTACCCAAACGTCTCTGGCATCCGCAGCGCAAGACCATTGGTCTGCGGGTGCCTGATCACGCCGTAGTACGGGACATTCTGGACAGTCTTGGTGAGCCTATGCTGAGCACCAGCCTGATCCTGCCCGATGAGCAATTACCAGAGACCGAGCCGGAGCAGATCTATAAACGCATAGGAAATGTGGTTGATCTCATTATCGAAGGCGGTGTTTGCGGCTTCGACCCGACGACAGTCCTGGACCTGACAGGGCCTGATCTGGAGGTGATCCGCAAGGGCAGGGGCGATATTACAGGATTGATTTAGGCATCCTGGCGATTATTTTATACCGTGCCAGTGTCAGAACAAGTGCTATCAGGCTATAATCTACATCATTAATTTTAGAGATTAGGGAGGGACTTTTTGTCTACAACAACGAATCATCGTGTCCTGTCCGGCATGCGGCCGACAGGGCAGTTGCATCTCGGCCATTATCATGGGGTACTGAAAAACTGGCTGAAATTACAGAACGAATATGAGTGTTTTTTCTTTGTCGCTGACTGGCACGCGCTGACCACCGAATACGAGGATCCGCATATTATTGCCGAAAGCGTCTGGGATATGGTCATCGACTGGCTGGCTGTCGGTATTAATCCGGGGTCTGCCAAGCTGTTTATTCAATCGCGTGTGCCTGAGCATGCTGAATTACAATTACTGTTGTCGATGTGTACGCCCTTGAGTTGGCTGGAACGTGTGCCTTCTTACAAGGATCAGCAGGAAAAGCTTAAGAACAAGGAACTTACCACCTACGGTTTTCTCGGTTATCCATTATTACAAACGGCGGATATTATTATCTACAAGGCTGGTTATGTGCCGGTCGGGGAAGACCAGATCGCACATGTTGAGTTATCACGCGAGATCGCCAGACGCTTTAATTATCTGTATGGGCGCGATCCCGGTTTTGAAGAAAAGGCAGAAGCCGCCGCCAAAAAGATGGGTAAAAAGAATAATCGCATGTATCACGATCTGCGCCGTGATTACCAGGAACAGGGGGATGTTATGGCGCTGGATAAGGCCAAGGCCCTGATAGAGTCACAACAGAATATCAGCATCGGTGATCGGGAGCGTCTGGTTGGTTATCTGGAAGGGGGCGGCAAGATGATCTTTCCCGAGCCGTTGGCCCTGCTGACACCAGCTTCGAAGATGCCGGGCCTGGACGGGCAAAAGATGTCTAAATCCTATAACAATACCATTGCACTCAGGGATAGCCCTGCCAGCGTGGAAGAGAAGATCAGGACCATGCCGACTGATCCCGCACGTGTCAGACGCACGGATCCGGGTGAACCGAGCAAATGCCCGGTCTGGAACCTGCATGAAGTCTATTCCGATGAGGATACCAAAGACTGGGTACAAGAAGGCTGCCGTAGTGCAGGGATTGGCTGTCTGGACTGCAAACAGCCGATTATTGATGCGATACTCAAAGAACAAGGGCCGATCCGGCAACGGGCCAAAGAATATCAGGACGATCCGGAAACAGTGCGGGGCATCATCAGTGAAGGCACCGAAGCGGCGCGGGATGTCGCCCGGGAGACCCTGGAAGAAGTACGCCAGGCGATGGGGCTTTCCTACCGTTAGTTGTCATTGGTCATTAAAAATCAGCTTGACAGATAACTACCGGCAAATGACAAGTGACTAAGAACCAAAGACAAAAAATCACTGCCCAATGTCCAATGACTAAGAACTATAAATAGACGATAATGCCAGTGATGACGACGAATAAGGCTGACACTGAAAAGACAGAGCAAGCCGAAATGCCCTTTGCCATTGTACAGGGGTCGCCTATTACTGAGATGCCACGGGATCTGTATATTCCGCCGGATGCGTTGGAGGTCTTTCTGGAGGCCTTTGAGGGGCCGCTCGACCTGTTGCTCTACCTTATTAAACGCCAGAATCTTGATATTCTGGACATCCCCATCGCCAAAATCACCGAGCAGTACATGCGATATATCGATCTGATGGATAATATGCAGTTGGAACTCGTCGGGGAATATCTGGTGATGGCAGCGATGCTGGCGGAGATTAAGTCGCGTATGTTACTACCCCGGTCAGTCGCTGAAGATGAGGATGAGGAAGACCCGCGTGCTGAGTTAATACGGCGTTTACAGGAATATGAACGTTACAAACAGGCAGCGGAAGAGATAAATGCCTTGCCGCAATTTGAACGGGATATATTTGGTACGGTTATAGAGTTTCCGGACAGACGCCAGAACCAGGAACCGCCAGAGGTGTCGCTGGATATGATCCTGCGAACCTTTGCCGAAGTACTGACACGGGCGGAGATGTTTGCTCACCTGCATGTGCACCGGGAAGCCTTATCTGTCAGGGAGCGAATGACGCATATTCTGGATCAGGTTACAGCTGATGAATTTATTGACTTCAAGGATTTATTTACCGTAGAAGAAGGACGATCCGGGGTGATTGTGGCCTTGTTGGCCATCCTCGAGTTATTAAAAGTATCGCTGATTGAAATGGTCCAGAATGACAGCAACGGACCCATCTATGTGAAGGCAGCGTCATGAATCAGGCACAATTAAAAAATATCATTGAAGCGGCATTAATGGTCTCCGATGCACCATTGAGCATCAATCGACTTTTATCATTGTTTGGCAACGATACCATGCAACCGGAAAAGACTGACATCCGCGAGGTCCTGGAGGCATTGCAACAGGATTACCATGAACGAGGAATCGAACTAAAAGAGATTGCCAATGGTTTTCGTTTTCAGGCGCGGGCCGATTATGCCGATTGGGTAAATCGCCTGTTTGATGAAAGACCGCAGCGTTACTCGCGGGCCTTGTTGGAAACACTGGCTATCATTACCTATCGTCAGCCGATTACACGTGGAGAGATTGAGAGCATCCGTGGTGTCAGTGTCAGTAGCAAACTTATCAAGACCTTGCAGGAGAGAGAATGGGTGCGTGTCGTCGGCCAGCGGGATGTGCCGGGCAGACCGGAGCTTCTGGCGACGACAAAACAATTCCTGGATCATTTTAATTTGAAAAAATTATCCGATCTGCCACCGCTGGCGGAGATCAAGGATATTGACAAGATAAATCCGGATCTGTTCGATGCCGTTGAGACAGAACAGGGCGAGCAGACAACAGCACTGCAAGACCAGCAGGAAACGCAAACGGCCTCGCAAGACGCTAAAATAGCAGACAATGTGGTGCCTATGGAGGCAGAGCCGGGCGAACAAGTCAGAGAACCTGATGCTGAACAACCAGTGCACGTTGATGACGACAACAGTGAAGCCGATGATAACGTTGTGCCTTTTGCCGGATAACGGCTGTTAGTGTTTAAGGTTCAGGGTTCAAAGTTTGTAGTGAACGGTGGGTGATATGCGGCTGGCCACACACCGTAAACCAAACACTATGAACCTTGAAATTTAAACCATGAGCCGGGAACCAGCAAGTAAGTCTCCCCCCTCCCAACCGGAACGTATTCAAAAGGTTCTGGCCAAGGCCGGCCTGGGTTCGCGTCGTGAGATTGAATCATGGATAAGTGCGGGTCGTATCACTGTCAATGGCAAGCCGGCAAAACTTGGCGACAGTCTCAGGTTGACGGATCGGGTTAAGGTTGATAAACGCACTATAAAACTTAAAGCATCAATCAGTCAGTCCACACGAATACTTGCCTATTACAAACCGGTCGGGCAGGTTTGCACCAGGAAAGATCCACAGGGACGCAAGACGGTCTTTGAAAGTCTGCCGCGTATCAATAAAGGGCGTTGGTTATCTATCGGCAGGCTGGATATCAACACCTCGGGATTGATACTGTTTACCGATGACGGAGAATTAGCCAATCGTTTGATGCATCCATCAGGACAAGTGGAACGTGAATATGCGGTGCGTGTATTAGGCGAGGCCAGAAAGCAACAACTGAAAGAAATGCTTAACGGGGTCATGCTGGAGGATGGCAAGGCAAAATTCACAGATATTGTCGATTCAGGCGGCAAGGGCGCTAATCATTGGTACCATGTAGTCCTCATGGAGGGTAGAAATCGTGAGGTTAGACGCCTATGGGAATCACAGGGACTGGTGGTGAGTCGATTGATAAGAGTCCGTTTTGGCCCGTATATCCTGCCACGCAAAAAGAAAGTAGGTGAATTTTGGGATCTTGGTAAACAGGAAGTCAATGCCTTGATGCAGAAAGCGGGTTTAACGAAGTAAAAAGGAAAAAAATGTTCAAAGTTCTGAACTCTGAACTCTGAACTCTGAACCTCAAACCTTGAACCTGTAGCACCCATGTTGAGCAAAGAAGTCTTGATGACGCTTTATGACAGGTTGTTTCAAGCCTATGGGCCGCAAAAATGGTGGCCGGCTGAGACGGCCTTTGAAATGATGGCAGGTGCGGTGCTCACGCAAAACATTGCCTGGGGCAATGTTGAGAAGGCAATCGCCAATCTAAAACAGGCAGGACAATTGGATCTGGAGGCGATCCATCGGCTTGGACATGAAAGGCTTGCCGAGTTGATCAGACCCTCCGGTTATTTTAACGTCAAGGCCCGCCGTTTAAAAAACCTTTGTGCATGGCTACTCAGCCAAGGGGGGCTTGATAGCTTGCAAGAATTCCCCACCGACACATTACGACAAGCCTTGTTGTCAGTGAACGGTATCGGGCCAGAGACCGCCGATGACATTCTCTTGTACGCGTTTGCCAGACCCGTATTTGTCATTGATAGCTACACCAGACGATTGCTGAAGAAATTAACATTGCTCAATGTTCCGGATGTGGATTACGAGGGATTGAGACATTGCTTCGAAACCGCCCTGGAGCCTGATCCAGTTATGTTTAATGAATATCATGCCTTGATCGTCCAACATGCCAAACAGAAGTGTACTGATCAGGCAGATTGCAAACACTGCCTTGTTGAAGAGTCCATCACTAATTAGTGTCTGTCCATAAACGCTATAATTTTTCTCGTAAAGAAGCAAAGACACCATGAAAGAAATCGTAATATGTATTTAAATCAATATTTTATAACTTTGCTGTCTTTGCGCCTTGGCGAGAATTATTGTTCCTGGATGGGCACTAATTAATAACACTTCATGCGCAATTTTATTATCGATCTTTGGACTTTTCCCAGATTTAATGTAAGCTTTGCGGCCTTTTAATGAAGCGGATAGTGTTGAAATGACACAGAGACGGCCACTGGTTGCAGCAAACTGGAAGATGAATGGCGTCCTGGCGACGATCCGGCCGCTGGTGAGGGACGTTCTGCAGGGCCTGACTGAGGATATCCACGCAGAGGTTGTAATATGTCCCCCTTATATCTACCTGTCTGAGGTATCCGCACTCCTGGCAGAAAGCAGTGTTCAACTGGGCGCGCAGAACCTCTCCCAACACGGGGCGGGCGCCTACACCGGCGAGATATCCGCCGCTATGCTACTGGATTATAATTGTCGCTATGTGATCGTCGGCCATTCCGAGCGCAGGTATCTGTATGGCGAGTCGGATGAACTGGTGGCGGAGAATTTTGTAGCGGCAAGCAATGCCGATATAATCCCGATCCTGTGTGTCGGTGAACAACTGCAGGAACGTGAGGCGGGTAATACAGAAGAGGTTGTGGCGCGGCAGTTGGATACTGTTATCGATAAAGCCGGTATAGATACCTTTGCCAAGGCGGTGATTGCCTATGAACCGGTCTGGGCGATTGGCACCGGCAGAAATGCCACACCGGACCAGGCGCAGGAAGTGCATGCCTTTATCCGCCTGCGATTGGCGCGGCATGATGACACCATTGCAGATGGCATACGGGTACTCTATGGCGGCAGTGTCAAGGCTGACAATGCAAAAGAATTATTTTCAATGGCAGATGTAGATGGCGGGTTGATCGGCGGGGCTTCACTGCAAGCCGATGACTTTCTGGCAATCTGTCAGGCAACGAGGTAAGAATTTATGTTTTCACAAAATCTGCAGACAATATTGCTGGTGCTACAGGTACTGGTTGCCATGAGCTTGATTGCATTCATCTTGATTCAGCATGGCAAGGGTGCTGATGCGGGTGCTGCATTTGGTAGCGGCGCCTCATCTACCGTGTTTGGCTCCCAAGGCTCGGGTAATTTCCTGACCAGGGCAACAGCGGTTCTGGCATTTGTGTTTCTGACCAACAGCCTGCTATTGGCCTATGTCGCCAGTCAGGGAGTCCAGCAGGAGCAAAGTATCATGCAACAGGAAACCGTTTCGGTCATCCAGCAAGAACAGACTGAATCATCTACTCCTGAATATGTTATTCCTGAAATACCGGGATCTGATATACCGTCGATCCCAGAGTAGTAGATAAAAAATACATGACTCGTGATACGAATTACGAGAATCATAGCCGATGTGGTGGAATTGGTAGACACGCTGTCTTGAGGGGGCAGTGCCGCAAGGTGTGCCGGTTCGACTCCGGCCATCGGCACCAAATTTAACTCAGATAAAAATAACTTAATATTTTCGATAGAGGTTTTTTTATAAACGAACCGGCACCAAATTATCTATGGGCGGTC
>JADFPU010000073.1 GCA_022562175.1 Pseudomonadota bacterium
CAAACTCTTGCCATGCAGGCGAATCGATATCGACAATATAGACACCATGAGCTGCGCTGATGACCAGCTGATTATGCACAAAGACGCCTATATTTTTCATTTGATCCCATTATCCTCGCACTAAAATTATGCTATCAAGCCTGCTTCTGGTTGGGCCATGTAGAGTCACAAGTCCTACTTGCAACCGATGACGCAATAATATATCTAAATGATAATCATTATCAATATTATTCAGGAACTTGCTGGCTGGATTTATTTAATTACTGTTAAATCACTGATTAATTTCTAATTACTTATAACGGGTAGCCAAAACTGGTCGAGATCTGCAAACAACATATGCAATACGAACAGGAAGCCCTGATGTGCTTATTGCCCGTAATCTGAAATTTGATCCAAACAATTACTTGAATTCTGCAAAGACATCGACATGCAGGCATATTTGCTAGTAGGGTAATCATCCTGAGAATGGCTGGCGCATGATACAGGGTTTATTTACCATGTAAGCTTATAAATAAATGAATTACTTACAAGTTAAGATTAACAAGACCAACAATAACGCAAGATCAATGACCAAGCCATTACTCGATGAGAGCACTCTACCAAACTTCAGTCAGTTCAAGACTGACCATATTGAGCCGGCAATCGACAGCTTGCTCGATGCCAACCGTAAGGCACTGTCCAGCTTGCTTGAACGCAACACCCACTATAGCTGGGATAACCTGCTGCAACCCCTGGAAGATTGCGAAGATCGCTTGAACCGTGCCTGGTCACCCGTATCCCATCTGCACTCAGTCGCCGATAATGAGCAATTGCGGGCAGCATACAATGCCTGCCTGCCCAAGCTTACAGAATATGCGACCGAACTGGGCCAAAATGAAGACCTGTATCGCGCCTACAAACAAATCAGGGAAAGCGATGAATTTCCTCATCTCGAGCAGGCACAACAGAAGATCATCGACAATGCCTTGCGTGATTTCCGTCTATCCGGCATTGGGCTCGAGCTGGCAAAACGGCAACAATTCAAGCAAGTCCGGCAACAATTGTCACAACTGCAGACAAAGTTTGAAGAGAATCTGCTGGACGCGACCCAAGCCTGGAGCAAGCATATTGAGGATAAAAGTAAACTTCAGGGACTGCCCGAATCTGCGCTGGCGCTTGCCGCCCAGAATGCCAAGCGCGAGGATAAGAGCGGCTGGCTATTTACCCTGGATTCACCCTCCTATATGCCTGTTCTGCAGTATGCAGAAGACACCGGCCTGCGCCAGGAAATGTATCAAGCCTATGCTACCCGTGCCTCCGAGCAAGGACCCCATGCCGGCAAATGGGACAACAGCGATGTGATGCAGGAAATACTGGCACTGCGCCAGCAAATGGCTGCATTACTGGGTTTTAACAGTTATGCCGATTATTCCCTGGTCCAGAAGATGGCCAATAGCACTGATGAAGTGCTTGATTTTCTCAATGACCTTGCAGCCCGCTCCAAACTTGTCGCAAAGGCAGAGTTAGCAGTATTACAGGACTTTGCCCGTGAACATTTTCAACTTGAAAAACTCGAGGCCTGGGATATCCCATATTATTCAGAGAAGCTTCGTCAGCACACTTTCAGTTTTTCACAAGAGGAATTACGCCCATATTTTGCCGTGCCCCAGGTGCTGAAGGGAATGTTTGAAGTGGTCAAGCGGCTGTTTGGACTTGTCATTAAGGAAAAGAAAGGCATAGATGTCTGGCACCCTGACGTACTGTTTTTTCAGATCTATGATGGTGAAAATGAATTACGTGGCAGTTTTTATCTGGATATCTATGCCAGATCGCATAAACGCGGCGGTGCCTGGATGGATGAATGCGTTGTACGAAAACGCATTGCAGGCGCCTTACAACGACCGGTGGCCTATCTGACCTGTAATTTCACCCCGCCAATAGGGTCTGATCCGTCCCTGCTGACCCATGATGATGTCATCACACTGTTTCACGAATTCGGTCATGGGCTACACCACATGCTGACACAGATTGATTTCTCGGGCGTGTCAGGCATCAATGGTGTGCCCTGGGACGCGGTGGAATTGCCCAGCCAGTTTATGGAAAACTGGTGCTGGGAGGCAGATTCACTGGATTTGATTGCGTGCCATTACCAGACGGGTGAAGCTCTGCCACCCGCCCTGTTTGACAAGATACTGCAAGCCAGAAATTTTCATTCCGGTCTACAGATGCTTCGACAGCTCGAATTGGCCCTGTTTGACTTCCACCTGCACCTCGCCAGACAGGCAAAGAACAGCGCAGAGATACAGGCATTACTGGATAAGATCCGTAAGCAGATTGCAGTGATACGTCCACCTGATTACAATCGCTTGCAACACAGCTTCTCGCATATCTTTGCCGGAGGCTATGCTGCTGGCTATTACAGCTATAAATGGGCGGAGGTATTATCCGCTGATGCCTTTTCTAAATTTGAAGAAAACGGTATCTTTGACAAGACCACAGGCCAGCAATTTTTGCATTCAATCCTGGAACAGGGGGGGGCACGCGATCCGATGGAACTTTTTGTTAAATTCCGTGGCCGGAAACCGAACATCGAGCCGCTGTTGCGGCAATCCGGCATCCTGCCTCAGCAAACCGGGAATTCAGCATGAGCCTGCTTAAAGCATGCCTTTGTATAAGCGCATGCCTGCTGATCTCAACGGGCAGCCATGCAGAGTCTGTCTACATCACCGATGAATTAAAAGCCGGCTTACACGAAGAAAAAACGCTTGAGAGCCCGATCGTAAAAACGCTACCTACAGGCACCCAGCTTGAACTCATCAAACGCGAAGAAAAGTTCTCCTTCGTGCGAGACACGGATGGTGCGACAGGCTGGATCGATAACAGCTACCTGAAACAGACAAGCCCGGCAAACGCACAAATGCAGCCGCTTAAGGATAAAAATGCTGCGCTGGAAAAGCAACTCGCCAAGACCAAACAAAAACTTGAGCAAATTAACGCAAAACTATCAGACCAGGCCAATGCCGGACAGGCAACAATCGTATTCGAGGCACTGACCAAGCAACACGCATCGCTGCAACAACAGTTTAAGTCCGAACGCATAAAGGTCGGAGAATTACAAGTGCAACTGGCTGAATTACGTAAGCGAATAGGACAAGATAATGACAATGCATCACTTTACCAGCAGATTGCACAACTACAACGAGACAAAAAGAACCTGCAAGTACAACTTGCCGATGCGCTGGACAATGATCAATTGTTAAGTCCTGTGTCCGCTTCAAACCCGGTTTCTGACGAACAATATCAAAATAAGCCTGGCTGGCGCGATCTGCTGATCTATCTCACGATTACTATCATTATCGGTCTTGCTGCAGGTATCTATTTGATGGACTATTTAAACAGGCGACGACATGGCGGTTTTCGTGTATGAAAGAATATTCATATGTTGAAGCTGATTTGCAGATATGACAGTATGTTATGAAGAGTGACAAGAGATCATTGTACAGCGAACCTGATTAATGCCGGTAAAAGACACTGACTTGCAATTTAATTTTGACCGCTGGGCCTCCGTTGCAAAGGAAAACCCGGAACGGTTTGAAAATATGCGATCACAACTGTTGGAGCAGGTAATCCAACAGTCCCCTGAGCATATAAGACAACGGATGGAAGGCCTGCAATGGCGTATTGATCAGGTGCGTAATCTCTCATCAACCCCCTTGTCAGCCTGTCTGCGAATCTCGAAAATGATGTGGGATTCGGTTGTCGGGGAGCATGGCCTGTTGACCGCCCTGGAAACACCAGAGAAAATCATCAACCCTCGAACAGCCTCAGACCATAATAAGGTCATCAACCTGCATAAAATCGTGGGCTCAGACAAGACATAGTGCGCTGATTAACGGGTGCTATGAAGTAGTATCCAGGACTCCGCCTTGCATGTAATAATGGTTTGGAATACACTCCCCGGCCGCTGGTTTTTGAGAAACAGGCACTTATTTTTTTAAAGAGTATGTAGAAAATGAAACCCGATATACACCCAACTTACACAGAGATCTCGGTAACCTGCAGTTGCGGCAACACTTTCAAGACCCGCTCCGTTTATGTCCAGGATCTTCACATAGAGGTATGTTCCCTATGCCACCCATTTTATACTGGCAAGCAGAAAATTCTGGACACTGCCGGTCGGGTTGACAAATTCCGTCGTAAATACGGCACTCGATAACAGGAACGCCCTGTTGTGCAGCTTAAAAAAAGGCGCCTCCCGGAGGCGCCTTTTTTTTATCGGCTTTAAAACCCTGTTAATCGTCTCATCGACGTTGTCGGCGATGAACTTGTATGCAGGATCGCAGTGCCGCGCGCCAGGCTACGACCAACATGTCCGCATTGACTATGTCATAGACGGCGATACGATCTCCCTCGAAAACGGCGACAGAGTCAGACTCATCGGCATAGATACCCCTGAAATTGGAAGCGATGGACAAGCCCACCAGCAAGGGGCGCTGGCTGCCAGGCACTATCTCGAAGACCTGTTAAGACTGGAAGTGAAATATCCCATAGTCTATGGTGTCGAACGGCACGATCATTTTGGTCGCAGCCTTGCCCACCTGTTTTTACCTACGGGTGAAAATGTACAGGCCCTGTTACTGAAACACGGTTTTGGCACATCATTAACCATTCCTCCTAACCTGGGCTTTCTTGAATGTTACCAACAACTCTCGCGACAGGCCCGGGCAAGCAGACGCGGTATTTGGGGCCTCAGGCAGTACCAAACCATCAAGGTAACGGAACTAAGCGGCATGGAACGGGGCTATCGCATCATCGAAGGACCTATTGTAGCTATTGGTAAAAGTCGCTCTTCTATCTGGTTAAAACTCGAAAATAATTTTGCCATACGCATTAGACGTGGTGATCTCGAATATTTTCACGGATTGCAATTTTCAAATTTAAAGGGCATGCGTATCCAGGCGCGTGGTTTACTTTACAAGCGTAATAAACAATTACGCCTGCGCTTGCGCCATAAAGTGGACCTGCGGATATTGACTACCCCACAGGGGACCAGTTGACAGTGCCAGGGCATGAGATTGGGCACGTAACTGCTCGCCATACCGTGCGCCAACATCCGGCCATGTAACTGACCTTAAAGCCGTCTGATCAACGCATCTCCCAGTGTAATTTTATGCTCAGGAAACCCGCCTTCACCCATTCGGTAATTATAAATAATATGTAATTAGTTATTGTTACCATCAACTTAAGTTCTAATCGTAGCGGTTATCAGCATGGATGGTGTGTAGTCGGGTTTTGCAGGACGACTATATGGATATTGTCGGTTGATAACGTCTGGACGAATATAGGATATATTCGGGTGAAAATGTCTGGAACAAATTTTCTAACATGTTATCTAGCAAAAACCTGTCAACTGCGGAATCTAGGTTCAAGCAACTGAACAATGAATACAGCTTGAAAAACCATTCTCTTGGCAGGCAAATTTCAAGTCACTTTGCCACCCTTAGAAATGAAGGTTTAGACGATCAATTTAAGGTAATTTCTAGTTTTAAAGCGTTAACTTGTTGCTCTAAATCATGTTCACCTGTTATCCACAATTTCTGTGGATAACTCTGTGGATGAAATGTGAAAAGGTGCCTAAAGTTAGCATTTCTATTAGTCTTGCTACAAAATTGCTAAAATTTGTACAATCCTGAATAATTATTTTATTTCAATAAGTTGCACGTAGCAAAGCGGCATTCGGACAGATTCTCTCAGCTATCGCCTGTGTGTTTTTTACATTTTACCCTGGACTGTGAATAAAGACGCTGAAATTCGCTTATCTGGTGGAACATTGCCTGAATTTGTGTGTCATATACAACACTGGAATATCCCTATACCCGCTTACCAGCGGGAACAGTCCCCCGGCCTCCCCAGCCGGGTATATTCGGCCCCGGTTTCCCCCTATAAACCGGGGCCATCTTTTTCAGTCTTGCCGCTCTCCAACCAGTGATCCAGTTTCTGTCGTGCCTCCTGTACACCTGTTTTTTTCAGTGCTGAGAACAACTGGACGCTGATACCTGGCGCATCCACTTGCTGCTTAATCTGCATAAATACCCGGTTAGCTGCGCCTCGGGACAGCTTATCAGCCTTATTCAGCAGGATGTGAACTGCCAGATCAGAGGCCTGGCACCAATCCAGCATCTGCCGATCAAAATCAGTGAGTTCACGCCGGATATCGACTATCAGCATCAGGCCTGTCAACGATTGCCGCAATACAAAATATTTATTCAGGGTTTTCGCCCAATGGTTTTTCAGCGCAACAGGAACTTTGGCATAGCCGTGTCCGGGTAAATCAACCAGCCTGAGTCCCTCAGCTACTGAAAAAAAATTGATCAACTGTGTCCGGCCTGGCGTTTTGCTGATCCTGGCAAGACCTTTCCTGTCAGCAATAGTGTTCAGAACACTGGACTTGCCGACATTTGAACGTCCTGCAAACGCGACCTCCTTACCCTTATCGGAAGGGAGTTGGGCTATTGTATGCGCACCAAGCAGGTATTGCGCGTGACGATATATATTGTTTTCCATCGAGTTGATTTAGACTATAGTTTGGGCAAAGGATATTAATCTCATCCAACTTTTTACATTTTTTTCTGTAAGATGCCTACCTTAATCGAATTAACCAATGTTCAACAACATCAAATTAAGGAAACTCAGGATGGATAAAACGCTTCTAAATGTTCTTTCTGGCCTTCTGTTCTTGTCGACAACTATCGCCTGGGCTGCAGGTGACCCCGAGCTTGGCAAACAAAAGGCACAGGCCTGTGCCGTCTGTCACGGCCCGGACGGTAATAGTGCTGTGCCAATGTGGCCTAAACTTGCCGGCCAACATGCCGATTATACCCACAAACAGTTGATGGACTTCAGATCAGGCGAACGTGACAATGCGCAAATGTCGCCCATGGCGGCGCCTTTAAGTGATGCCGACATAGAAAACATAGCGGCCTTTTACGCTGCACAGCAAGCAAAAATCGGCACCACCAGCCCCGAACATCTTGAACTGGGTGAAAGGCTTTACCGGGCCGGTAATGCAAAAACCGGACTGCCTGCCTGCATGGCATGTCATGGCCCCAAAGGTTCAGGCAACCCGGCCGCAAATTACCCTGCTTTAAGCGGTCAACATGCTGACTACACCGCAGCACAACTCAGGGCATTTAAATCGGAGCTGCGCAGTAATGATCTGAATAACATCATGCGCAGCTCCGCCAGCAAGATGACTAATGCAGAAATCGAGGCGGTCTCCAGTTATATCCAGGGGCTCCACTGAGCCCGAGCACCACAAATACATACTTTTTTAGCAAGGCGCACACTGCATTATTTTAAACAAAACCGGATAATACAGGTCTCTATAACTGAATATTAACATCAGGATTAACTCCATGCATAGAATATCCGCATTTTTGATAAGCCTTATTTTACTCTCCACAATCAATGGGTTAGCATTTGCGGACTCTTTTGAACAATCATACAAACTTATCCGGCCTGTTCAACCTACCCAGTCCGAACACAAGATTGAGGTCGTTGAGGTGTTCTGGTATGGCTGTTTGCACTGTTACAACTTTGAACCCTACCTGAACAGGTGGCTGGAAACCAAATCTGAGGATATTGATTTTCGCCGTATGCCGGGGATCTTTAATAAAAGCTGGATCCCGCACGCCAAGACATATTTTACTGCAAAAAAAATGGGTGTTCTTGAACAGATCCACGAACCATTATTCCATGCCTTGCATACACAGAAAAGACGGATCAATAACGATGATGCCCTATATGACTTCGTCACCAAGCTGGGTGTGGACGGTGGCGAATTCAGCAAGATTTATTCTTCAAATGCTACTGAGACCAACATTAAAGAAGCACTTGTCATGGGCCAGCGCTACCGCGTGACCGGTGTCCCATCCGTGGTCGTCAACGGCAAATACCTGATCAGCGCCAGTCTGGCCGGCTCCTTTGAAAATATGCTAAAGGTCGTCGATAAACTCGTCGATAGAGAGAGAAAGGCACTAAAAGAAAAGTAGGCTTTTTTGCCCCACTCATGCGTTGTTTTGTACTTCGTTACCAACACGAGGTTAACCGCATCACGGCTGATTAAGCTCTTTTGTCTGGCAGTATCTTTGCTATATCCAGTGTCAATATAAAAGCCTGGCCGTTCAGTGGTTATTATGAATTGTACTGGATAAAGAATTTTACCCATGCATTCGAGTATTACAGATGTCAGCTATTCCAAAGATAAAAAACAAGCGTGCTGCAGATAACTGGAAGGCCAGATATCAGCAGGCGCTTAATGAACTTAATAAAAAGGGAAAAGCCTGGGCAGGGACAGAGAACCGCCTGTACAAGTCAATCTTAAGATTGATATTTACCTATAACGGGCTTGACACAAAGCTGGATAGTGAGCTTACCTCCATGCGAAATACCTTGCGCAAGGGCGCAGATAATCGCACTCGGGAGAAATTAACAGACAATATAATTGGGCTGATAATTGAGTATGCACAAAAAAGAGGAGCCGGCAAGTCAGGCACTGTATTGCTCATTGAACAACTCAGTCATTTAATCGATAAACTCATCCTGCCAAAACTGTATACGCGTGAATTAGATAAAGTTAACCGATCTCTTGCCAGGACCAATGATGAGAAGAGCCTGAAGATTTGTTGCGATCAACTGGTCACGCTTATTAATAATGCCTGCAAACCAGACACAGATAAAGAACCCGACCTGGTCGAGATCAAACAGGAAGATCTATTCGATAAATTTCTGCAAAATCTTTCTTTACCCGGTGAAATAGGATCTGGAATTATTAGTCTACGAAAAAAATCCGAACAGTTGACTGAAGAGCAACAACGCCTGGAGTTGGCAGAGGAATTAATAGATTTATTCAAGCGCATGTATTCAAGTAGCGTTACCACAGAGCCTGACTCTCAGGCGATTGATTTCACACAACTCAAGGAGGTACTATTTCAGTTAATTGAATGGTTGCCGCTACCACAACAATCCAACGACAGGGTTGAGGAAATAAAAAATCGCCTGACTGATCTCAATGACAAAGTCGGGTTAAAAAATATTCTGCGCGAAGTAGCTTTGATTATCAGTGAGCTACAATCAGGCCTTCAGAACGAACTCCGACATGTTGAAGATTTTCTGGAAAATATAACGCTAAGGCTTACAGAACTTGAAACACATATTCACGACATCTCATCAGGGGATATCGAGTCAACAGACAATACAATAAACTTAAATGAATCACTGCAAAACAATGTCCGCAGCATAAGAGAAGACATCGATCAGGCAAACAAGATTGAGGACATAAAAAAGTCTATAAACAGAAGGCTCATAGCCATAGAAAATAGCATGGAAACTTTTCTTGATACCGAAAAAAAACGTATCATGATTTCTGAACAACGCGTAAAAAAACTAAATAAACAAATCATCCGGATGAAGGTTGAAGCGTATGATCTGCATAAACGTGTTGAGGACGAACAAAGCAGGGCGCAGGTTGATGCATTAACCAGGCTGGCTAACCGGCTCGCATATGATGAACGAATGCAGCAAGAGTTCAACCGCTGGCAGCGTTATAACAAGCCGTTAACGATATGCATTATAGACATCGACAAATTCAAGAATGTTAATGATAAATACGGACACAAAGTTGGCGACAAGGTCTTGAGAACAGTCGCCGAGCTGTGTGATTCCAGAGTCCGGGAAACAGATTTCCTTGCCCGATACGGCGGCGAGGAGTTTGTGCTTCTGTTACCGGAAACTCCACTTGAGCAATCAATAACCCTGGCCGATAATCTGCGTAAGGAAGTCGAAAAATGTAATTTTCACTACGCCAAGGATCCTGTCGCGATTACCATCTCCTGCGGTTTGGCCGAATTTAAACAGGGTGATACACCGGATTCTGTTTTTGTGAGGGCTGACAAAGCCCTTTATGCTGCGAAACAAGGTGGCCGCAATCAATGTAAAAATGAACATCAACTCTAAGCCACTCCACCCCGTACAACAAAGAACCCTGTTTGGGAACTTTTTTGTTTGGTGCGCCTGGCGAGATGAATCTGGGCACTGGATTGAGAAAATAACCATAACGTGGCAAATCACTAGCAGGTTGAGTTGCGCAGCGACGAAACCAGTCCACGTGGATTCACATTGTCAGGTTGCTGCATACGAATTACGATAGCAGCTTAAGCTTGTTTTACCCGGATATGACTGGGAAAGAGCTCAGCACGTTGATCAAACTTTTAACTTACTTCCGTAGATAGATACTGCGAGACACAGTAAAGAAACCCACGACCTGCAAAGCGTTACTATGTAAAGCCATATGAATCCAGCCACTGTCCGGAAGGAATAATAAATAGACAGCAGTACTAGCATGATCTTACCGAGAGGTCGAAAGCCCCCAATACTGGAGCTTTTTTTATTCTGGGTCAGGCTGGCTGTGTGGCGCCCCCTAGAAAGGCAAACAAGAGCACGAGGAGGATGGTCTGAACGACCCAGCCGATTGCGCACACCCCTACCGCACGCCATGTGCTTTCATAATCAAGCGCTTGTCTTACCGCAATCACCATAGCCATCAACATCCAAATCGAAGCCACAAAAAAAACGATTTCTGCCAGCCCTGGGATGATTCCTAATACTCGAATTAACCCTGGGGAACTTGAAAAACCAATCGTGCGCAATAACTCACCATGATCTGCTTTGGTTTGTGGTTCTGGAAGTAGTCTTGTGCCAATAAAATAAGTTAGGTAGGCCCAGATATACCATCCGACAATTGCTGCGACCATCCCGAACAACATCCCTCCAAGACCACCTTGCCCAAAACTTCCAATTCCGGCTGCGGCACTTGAAAGAACGACAACTACCATGGCCTGCCCCAGTGCCCCTTGATCAGCCTCTACCTCTTCATAAAGGTCGACATCAAGTTTCGCAGCACGAATCATACGGTCCTTTAGACGAGTCATTTCTTCTCTCCTACAATTTTATTGGCTCTCTATCATTAGCGGGTGTTATTAAAAATAGAACTAAAGTAAAAAGCAAATGAATCTGCTTCCGGCCAAAAGCGGCAAATTTATCAAATACCTTTTAGCTGCTGCTTCATACTGAAAGCGGACATTTTGCCCGACTGCATGCGCTTGTTATGTGGAGTTACTCTGGTTCTGACCAACTATAAACTTTTCCTTTCATAAATGTAACAGTTCCTTCATTTTTGTAATACCAAATTGCGATGGTTCCGCCTTCAATCCTGTGCGCATCGCCAAGTATTTTTTGCACAGTACTTGTATTCATGCCGGTGGTTAACTTTCTCCAGTTAGCAACAGATTCCCAACCATCACCAGTGATTACATGTTCCTTTTCATCGTTTTTATTTTGAAGTATCGATTCTAGTATCGATAGTCGCTCTTTTGTCTCCTGAACTTCTCTCTCCAATTGTTCAATACGATCACTATCGTGTGCATACGAACTAAGGGTGGTTACTAACGATAAAATTACAGCAACAGCTAATTTTGTGACCATAACGCTTTTCCTTTTACACTTAACAGGGGGTTATGGGACAACTTGTCCCAATAATGTGTTATAGGTTTCTGTACGTGACATGCTGAAAACCTCCTTTATTTCATTACCTTAGCAGGGAATTTAAGTATAGTCTCACAATATACAGGGTGTCCACTTTGCTATATTCAATATCCACCAATTTAATGTCCGTATATGGACTCCACCTATTTTACAACATTAACTTCGCATAAAGATGTTTGCGCACCTGCCTTCCTTTTCGCTTTCGTAGCCTCTAAGGCTTGCGGACATTACAGGTTTTGGCAGGTTGGTCTCACCATTTATGCTACGTTATCATTGCAGAATGCTCGTGTGTTATTTT
>JADFPU010000074.1 GCA_022562175.1 Pseudomonadota bacterium
CAATATCCGCCTTTTTCCAGGTGGGTTCTCCGGGCCCGTAAATTACAGCAACTGCATGAGGTTTTGATATTTAGATGGTAACGATCCGACTAGCACGTTCCGGTGCCAAGAAAAGGCCTTTTTACCACATTGTCGTGACGGATTCACGCAACAAACGTGATGGGCGTTATCTAGAAAGGCTTGGTTTTTTTAATCCAATGGCCACCGGTCAGGAAGAAGCATTGCGAATTGATCTCGAGCGTATTGATTACTGGGTATCCCAAGGGGCGCAGACGTCTGATCGCGTAGCCAAGCTTATCAAGCAGGATGCCGAGGGCAAAGCGGCGGCTTAGTGTGTGTCAGTTCCCTGTACTGTAATGGGGCAGATAACAATCCGGTTGCTGTGATCATATTGTGGCATCCAATATAGATGAACGTCGTCATCCGGTCATAGCCCGGATCAATGGTTTATTCGGCGTACGTGGAGAGCTGAAAGTCTTTTCCTATAGCAGACCGCGGCAGCAGATATTTTCTTATAATCCCTGGCTGATTAAGCGGGGATCAAGCTGGATAGAACGTAAAGTCGTTGCAGGCAAATCGCGTGGACGAGTCCTTACTGTGTTACTCGAAGGTATTGAAGACAGAGAGCAAGCGAGGCAGCTAATGGGTGTAGACATAGCGATCTACCGGGACCAGTTGCCACCATTGCCTGATGGCGAGTTTTACTGGTGTGACCTGATAGGGCTGGATGTGATCAACCGGGCCGGTGTAGCATTGGGCAAGGTGATTGAGGTCAAGGAGACCGGTGCTAATGATGTGCTGGTTGTGCAACAGGGGCAGCAGAGCATCCTTATGCCATTTGTGATCGGCGCTATCGTGCAGGAGGTCGATATGGAGCAGGGACGTATGCAGGTCGATTGGGATCCGGAGTACTTATAAATGTTGCACATCGCTGTGGTAAGCCTGTTTCCGGATATGTTCAGCGCAGTGACGGATTATGGTGTGACCGGACGCGCTGTAAAAAACGGCATCTTGCAAGTGACTGGCTTTTACCCCAGAGATTACGCCAGGGATAATCGCAGGACAGTGGATGATCGGCCATACGGGGGTGGTCCGGGCATGGTGATGATGGTCGAACCTGTTTGCGAGGCGATTCGCGAGGCCCGCAAGGCCTTAACCGGCGCTGCTGTAATCTATTTATCACCACAGGGGCGTAGACTTGAACAGCAAGATGTGAACGGTTTTGCGCAACGGCAAAATTTAATTTTGCTTGCAGGCCGTTACGAAGGGATTGATGAACGCATTATTACTGCTGAAGTAGATGAAGAGTGGTCTATAGGCGATTATGTGTTGAGTGGTGGTGAGTTGCCGGCGATGGTCATGATTGATGCGATGGCGAGGATGCTTCCAGGTGTGTTAGGACATGATGATTCTGCCAGGCAAGACTCTTTTATTGACGGGTTACTGGATTACCCACACTATACCCGACCTGAAGAGATTGACGGTATGCAGGTGCCGGATGTATTACTGAGTGGTGATCATGCACGGATTAAACGCTGGCGGGCAAAGCAGGCACTTGGCAGGACATGGGCACGACGTCCTGATTTACTTGAGACGCTAGAGCTGGATGATGAACAAAAGGCGCTGTTGCAGGAATTTATTGATGAACATGCGGCACAGGCCAATAATACGAATGAATGATTGACAGGTTTTGGAGTTAAGTCATGGCAAATATAATCGAACAAATTGAAGCAGAACAAATGACGCGGGACATCCCGAAATTTTCCCCGGGCGATACCATTATCGTCAAGGTTAAGGTAAAAGAGGGGCAGCGCGAACGTCTGCAGGCATTTGAAGGCGTTGTCATTGCTATAAAGAACCGTGGCCTGAACTCTTCATTCACGGTGCGCAAGATATCCTACGGTGAAGGTGTCGAACGTGTATTCCAGACCTACAGTCCCATGATTGCGGCTATTGAGGTAAAACGCCGCGGTGCTGTGCGTCGCGCTAAACTTTATTACATGCGAGATAGACGCGGTAAGGCTGCCAGGATCAAGGAAAAGCTCAAGCCATCTTCCTCCAGATAAATTTCCTCACCAGTCCTTTTGTCATATGATTTACGCACATTTGTGCGTAAATCATATGTCTTATCAAAACAAAACATTAGATCTTTCAAGATCCATTATTGATCATTTTCTCGATGCGCTGTGGATGGAGCGTGGTCTCAGTGACAATACCCTGCAGGCATATCGTAGCGATCTGTACTCTTTTGCCAACTGGTTGGCAGCTAAGCACGGCCAAATCAGGCAAACTCAGGACACGGATCTGCTGACTTATATGGCCGGCCAGAGCTCAAAGTCTGTCAGGACCTCGGCACGGCGCCTGTCCAGCTTGCGCAGATTATTTCAGTATTTACTCAGGGAAGGACAGATGACGCACGATCCTACTGCCCGGATCGAATCACCCAAGTCAGGACGACCCTTGCCCAGCTCGTTGACGGAAACCGAAGTCGAACAATTACTGGAAGCGCCCGATCTGGAGACGGATATCGGCTCGCGTGACAGGGCCATGCTGGAAGTCCTGTATGCCACAGGTCTGCGCGTAACCGAACTGGTCAGTTTGAGACTGGATCAACTCAATCTGCGCCAGGGCGTCGTCCGGGTCATGGGTAAAGGTAATAAGGAAAGATTGGTTCCGCTTGGCGAGCAGGCTATTTATTATCTGGAGAAATACATGAAGACCTGCCGGCCTGCGTTTTTTAAAGGCTTGCCTGATGCCACAGTATTTCCATCGAACCGGGGTAAGCGTATGACCCGTCAGACCTTCTGGTATGCGATAAAACGCTACGCACTGAAAGCGGCCATTGAAAAACCCCTGTCCCCGCATGTATTGCGTCATGCGTTTGCGACCCATCTGTTAAATCATGGCGCCGATCTGAGGGTCGTACAAATGTTGTTAGGCCACAGTGATATTTCGACAACCCAGATCTATACGCACGTTGCACGTGAGCGCCTCAAGAAACTGCACGCCGAACATCACCCACGAGGTTAGGAGCTTGTCCGGGTATAGAATCCGTGGCGAGGGGAAGCTGATTTGAGTAAGATTTTTTCATAATGTGAGGTGAATAGCACCGCTATTTAACGAATATTTATTGGGAAATCCGGCCAAAATCAGCTGTTCCGCAGCAGGCTTTCTATTATCGGACAGGCACCTGGGCCGGCTTAAAGATAAAACACTTATATCGGCATTTGTAAGAAAATTTTATTCATCCGGGAAATATTTACGAAGCAGTGAATAACGTTTTTTCTGTACCTGGCGCATCTTGGAAAAAACGCGTGATATAGGTAGTTTGAGGATCAGTAGCAGGTGCGAGGAAATCATCAGACTTGCTTCCATGATCTCCGGGATCACTTCCGTTGCACCGGCTTCTTGAAGTTGATTCAGTTGTGAATTGTCAGGTGCGCGTACGAGTATCGGTATGTCCGGTTCGATGTGACGCACTTGCGGCAAGACCTTGAGTGCTGCATTGACATTATCAAGGCAGAACACCACAGCCGCCGCTCTGGATAAACCTGCGGCTTTAAGCAAATCAAGATGCGATGCATCACCGTAGATAACCGGTTCATTCATCTTGATTGCGCTCTGCACCAGTAGCGGATCCAGATCCATTGCGATAAAGCTGATGTCTTCATCTTTCAGGATAGTTGCTATGTTTTGTCCTGCCCTGCCATAACCGCAGATAATCACATGACCGCTTAAATCATTTGCGCTATCGGCTATTTGATTAATACTTGCCTGTTGGTCAATGCTTGAGATCGTGGGCAGGATCAGCGACACGAGTTGTCCGTTAAAGCGAATTAACAACGGCGCCATGGCCATGCTGATCAGTAGCGCCGCCAGGATGACCTGACCATAATCGGCCGGCAAAAGATCGCCGCTGAGTGCCAGCATGAGGATAGCAAAGCCGAACTCGCCACCATGCGCCAGTATTATGCCCGTGCGTAATGCAACACTACCGTCACAACCCATTAAACGGCACAGGCCGGTTACCAGTATTAACTTAAACAGCACAAGCGCCGATAGTAACATTAGCACCCATGGCCACACCTGCGGTAGCAACTGGATATTGAACAGCATCCCAATGGTGATGAAAAACAGACCTAACAACACATCACGAAATGGACGGATCTCGGCCTCTACCTGATGTCGAAATTCAGTTTCCCCCAGCATCATGCCGGCTACAAATGCGCCTAATGCAAGCGACAGACCCATCTGATGCGTAATCCAGGCAGCGCCGAGGGTGACCAGTAAGACGGTTAAGGTAAACAGCTCGGTAGACTTAAAGCGTGCTATACCTCTAAAGAGTGGTCGCAACACCCGGCGACCGAGCAACAGGATCAGCAGTAATACCAGTATGCCTTCAACCAATGCCGAGGCGATAGTCACAAAAGGCGAGAAATCCGAGGCTGCTGTGGTGAGGTGGGCAACCAGAATCAGGAAGGGGATAACCATCACATCCTGAAACAACAAAATCCCGACAGTATTTCTGCCATGATGAGTGTGCAGTTCCATCTGAGCTGATAATTGGCTGATGACCAGTGCGGTGGAGGACATGGTGACCACACCACCGATCACCAGCGCCGTGTCCAGAGAGATGCCAAGATAAACGGATATGATAGCGGTGATCAGCGTTGTCAACAGCACCTGCAGCCCGCCAAAGCCCAATACGGCGAGTTTCATGCGCATTAGCAGCGGTAGCGAAAACTCCAGTCCAATGCTAAACAACAGAAAGACAACACCGAATTCAGCAAATGCCCTGATATGTTCTGTGTCCGCAATCACACCGAGACCATAGGGTCCCATCAATACTCCAACGCACAGGTAACCGAGTATAGGTGGCAGACGCAGGCGCAGAAAAACTACCACGAAAGTTACCGTGGCAGCGAACATAATCAGGATATCATTTAAGTAGCTCAAGTCCATGACATTGGCTAGGCTAACCTGGATAAGGGATGGGAGGAGAGCAAGGAGGGTTATCTTGTAATCAGGGTGATGGTAAACGTGTCATGGTCGCGAATATGACAGGGTTAAAAGCGCCGATAGTGACGACGGCTGAAAGTAAATTCTTATTGCCTATTCCTCTTCATGCGGTGGAATGACTGAATAGATCTCTTCCAGTGTTGTCAGGCCCTCGGCAATTTTCTGCGCACCGGAGATATTTAATGTCCGCATACCTTGTTTCACAGCAGCATGATGAAACTTATCAAGATCTTTACTGGTATTGATCAGATCGCGCATGTTGGCATCTATCATCATGGTCTCATAGATACCTGTTCGGCCAAGATAGCCTGTCTGCCGGCATTCATCACAGCCCACCGGTTTACAGATGGACTCGGGCAGGCTTGCTTTCGCCGGGGCAATCAGATTATTCCAGGTGTTACGATCAATCCTGTCTTTCAGCTTACAGTGTGGACACAGCGTTCGTATCAGTCGTTGTGCGAGCACCCCAAGCAACGTAGCGCCAATCAAATAGGGTTGTACGCCGATATCCATTAAGCGAATGATGCTGGAGGGGGCGTTGTTGGTATGCAGGCTGGACAGCACAAGGTGACCGGTCAGTGCTGCTTCAATGGCGATCACTGCTGTTTCACGATCCCTGATTTCGCCGACCATAATAATATCCGGATCCTGACGCAGTAGTGTCCTGACACCGGTGGCAAAGTTCAGGTCAATTGCGGGCTGTACCTGCATCTGATTGAACTGTGTCTCAACCATCTCAATGGGATCTTCGATCGTGCAGATATTCAGTTCCGGTCGGGCGATCTGTTTTAACGCTGAATACAGGGTTGTGGTCTTGCCGGAACCCGTGGGGCCGGTGACGAGAATCATCCCGTGTGGATTTTCGATCATGTTTTGCCAGCATTGTTGCTCATGCTGGGTAAAGCCTAACTCGGTGAAACTTTTTATCAGCATTTCCGGATCGAAAATCCGTAATACCAGTTTTTCCCCGAAAGTGGTGGGCATGGTTGAGAGTCGCATTTCCATCTCACTGCCTGTAGGGGACCTGGTTTTGACGCGGCCATCCTGTGGGCGGCGTCTATCTGTCACATCCATGCGACCCAGTGATTTCAGGCGGCTGGTGATTGCGCCCATTAATCTAATTGGAAATTCATGCACCAGATGCAGGGTGCCATCAATGCGGAAGCGAACCTTACCCTTTTCCCGGCGCGGTTCCAGATGGATGTCGCTGGCCCGCTGTTCAAACGCATATTGCAATAACCAGTCTACCAGGCTGACAATATGTCGATCATTTGCATCCGGTTCACCAAGATTGCCTACCTCGACGAGTTGCTCAAAATTCTGAATACCGCTCAGTGCCTGCCGTGAGCTGTCTGTGACGGCTCCGAGTGTGGAGCGGCTTAAACTATAAAATTCTATCAGGTAGCGATCAATGTCTTTGGGATTGGCAATAACCCGTTTAATCCTGAGTTTTGCAACCCTGGATAATTCATGTTCCCAGTTATTGATGTATGGTTCACAGGTGGCGACGGTTAATGCTTTGTTTGTGACCTCGATGGGCAGTATTTTGAGTTTGCTCGTATAGGCCTGCGAGACAACATCAGTGACTTTGTTAATATCTATCTTGAGTGGGTCGATACGCAGGTAGGGTTGTCTGCATTTGCCGGCGAGCCAACGGGTCAATTCTTCCAGCGACAGCGGATAGCCGGGTTCAGTGATGCTTTGCCAGTCTTGCTCGGCTATAACAACCAGTGGATGGGAAACTGCCGCCATATTTTTTGGATGTTGTGAATCAAGTTGTGCGAGCTGTTGAGCACTGATGATGCCATCGCGTTGCAACTGGCCGAGCAGAAAATCGAGCGTTAATTTTTGACCATCAAGCGTGTGTATTGCAATATTCATGAGGATCTGTTGTTGCCTGACCGGCCGGGATATTTTTTGTCATGTTCAAAATTTTTATGATGGAACAGACAGTAACTTTAGATGTCTGATAACATACCTTAAGAATTGATAATATCGGATTATCAGTAGTCCTGTTCGGAAATTTTTAAATATTATTGGTAATTTTAATGAGATTAATACTGTTTACTGCTTTTTTCACGTTTTTACTGTCAATCCAGACAGATGTCATTGCTGCGGACACTGCAGAGGCGCAAGCTATCAGAGCTGTATTACAGAAGGTTTTCCCTGATCTTGAAATCAACCGGATCCGCAAGTCCAGGGTTGAGGGCTTATATGAAGTGATGCTGGGTCTGGAAGTCATTTATGTGACCGGAGACGGTCATTACATCCTGCAAGGCGATCTGCTTGATATTCAGCAGCAGCGCAACCTCAGCGAAGAGCTACGATCGGCTGCTCGTGTTGATATCCTGCAAAAAATTCCCGAAAACGAAATGATTGAATTTGCACCGGACAAGGTAAAGCATACCGTCTATGTATTTACTGATGTTGATTGTAGCTATTGTCGTCGTTTGCATAGAGATATGCCCGAATTAAACAGGCTAGGCATTGCCGTGCGTTATCTGGCATTCCCCCGCGCAGGTATTGGTTCAAAAGTGTTCCTGAAGATGGAATCAGTCTGGTGTTCTGATGACAGAAATCAGGCGTTAACGGATGCCAAGGCGGGCAAGATTGTAACAGCGGTAAAATGCAGTAATCCGGTCAGTCGTCATTTTGCCCTGGGTCAGTCCATTGGGGTGCGGGGAACCCCGGCTATTTACCTTGAGAATGGTCGGGAAATGCCAGGCTATCTACCACCGAAGCAACTGGTTCGAGAGTTAAACCAGTAAGGGAATTAATGACTGCGGTGGTTTTGCTACCGTCCTTTGCAATATGCTCGACTCTTACCGGCAAATAATTCAGATCACGCGCACACCAGAATGTTGTCTTACGTTTACTGTTGGATTTATGCCGTTCCAGTTTCAGAGTATGCAACTTGCCTAATTTTGTATGAATGACTTCTTCGCCAAGCACCTCAAAATTATAGGTTTTAATTTTACCACCATCTGCAATGGTGTATACCAATGGATCTTTACCCGCTTTAATATCCTGCATAATGGCAAATTGATAAAGCAGCTTATCCATGATATTGGGCCTGGTTTGCATTTGCCATGAATCGCCATTGATAGAGTTCGTGATTCGCTTGGCTGTCCAGTCAAACTTTATAATGACATTACGTTCTTTTTTGCCGCCTGTATGTTCATAACTGTAGAGAACAGGTCTTATTTGTTGTTCGTCAAGATACCAGGTGCTTTGTTCGATAACACGATCTTTTCGGAATAGAGACAGCAGGCCGGCAGTCAAGGTCTCGGAGCGGTAAATAAACTTGCCGTTTTGCAAACGTGAAAAACTGCGTTTCATTTTTGCGAATTTGATGCCTTTACTGTGCAGAGAATAAACTGCTACAAAGGCCTGCGGCAAGTCATCTGCAGCACTGGCTGGATGCGTAATAAACAGGCATATCGCCAGCAGCGCGGTATAAATATAAGAGGACATCATTGTCTACTATGTCATTAGCGGTATGTTAAGATTCAAATCACTGAACATTAGAACATTATATACAATTAATTTTTAGAATCATTCGATAATGCACAGACATTTTCTTCCTGCATCGACTGCACGAATTCTGGTCGTAGGTGATCTGATACTTGATCGTTATGTGCATGGTGAGACTACCCGTATCTCTCCGGAAGCGCCGGTCCCCATCGTTAAGGTGATCACTACTGAGGAGAAACCTGGCGGTGCTGCAAATGTTGCATTGAACATCAGGGCGCTGGGACTGGACGTCGAGTTGATTGGTATTACCGGGGCAGACAGCGCTGCGGAGATACTGTCTGAAAAACTGACCGAGCAGGGTATTCAGTGCCGGTTCGTACAGCAAGCAGGTTTTCCTACCGTGACAAAACTGCGGATCTTAAGTCAACACCAGCAATTATTGAGGCTGGATTATGAAGCTGCATCAACTGTGGCGGATCCGGCGCCGCTTTATGAATTGTATCGACAGGCAATAGAGAATGTTGATGTGGTTATTTTATCCGATTATGCCAAGGGCAGCTTGCAGATGATCGGCGACTTTATCAAGCTGGCGAGGGAAAAAGATATTCGGCTATTGGTCGATCCAAAAGGACATGATTATTCCCGCTATAGTCAGGCCAGTATTTTAACACCGAATCTGAAGGAGTTTGAGGCAGTCGTAGGGACTTGCCACGATGAACATGAAATTGTTGAGAAGGGCACAGCACTTTGTCATTCATTATCCCTTGATGCCTTGTGCATCACGCGTGGCGAAAATGGCATGAGCTTGATCAACGTCAAAGATGACAAGGTCGTGCATCTACCAGCACAAGCACATGAAGTGTTTGATGTCACCGGTGCGGGGGATACCGTCATTGCTACGCTTGCGGCGGCAATGGCGTCTGGCTATGGCCTGGAAGAATCATTGATCTATGCGAATCAGGCCGCCGGGCTCGTGGTTGAAAAGCTTGGCACGGCAACAGTTACGTCACAGCAACTAAATTCAGCCTTGCAGCAGACAGCTCCGGTAGTGTCCGGCATTACCACGCGGCAAGATTTGTCCGGACTTGTTGCTTCCGCCAGAGCACAGGGACAGAAGATTGTCATGACGAATGGCTGCTTTGATATTTTACATGCCGGTCATGTTTATTATCTGCAGGAAGCAAGGGCGTATGGTGATTTTTTGCTGGTGGCGGTAAACGATGATGCGTCGGTGAAGCGTTTGAAAGGCAGTAATCGGCCTATTAATCCTGTCGAGCAACGTATGGCAGTACTGGCAGGTCTGGCCTCAGTGAATTGGGTCACGAGTTTTTCGGAAGATACACCGGAGCAACTTATCAAGATAATCAAACCGGATGTGCTCGTTAAAGGTGGAGACTACACAGCTGAGCAAATAGTCGGTGCGGAATTTGTCCGGAACAATGGTGGTGAAGTCAGGATAATTCCATTTCAGAAAAATTGTTCCAGTAGCGAAATTATTCGTTCCATACAGGCACTTGAAAACAGGCTGACAGAATGATCATCGTAACGGGTGGCGCTGGTTTTATAGGGAGTAATCTGGTCAAGGCCTTAAATGCGTCCGGTCATAATGATATTGTTGTGGTCGATGACATGACGGATGGAAAAAAATATCAAAATATAGTTGACTGTGTGATAGAAGATTATCTGGACAAGGATGAGTTCCGGCGTTTCATTGACAGCGGATGTCAGCTACTGCAAGACGCTGAGATTGTTTTTCATCAAGGGGCCTGTTCCGAGACTACTGTTCAGGATGGAAGATTCATGTTGGAGAATAATTACAGTTATTCAAAATTACTTTTTGAATTATGTCAGCAAAATAATATTCCCTTTATCTATGCGTCAAGTGCTGCAGTTTACGGTACGGCCAGAGACTTTGCTGAGCAGCGTCAATGCGAAGCACCCATTAATATTTACGGCTACTCAAAATATTTATTTGATGAATACGTAAGACGCAGATTAAAACAGCTGCGCTGTCAGACTGTTGGTCTCAGGTATTTCAATGTTTATGGGCCGAATGAACAACATAAGGGACAGATGGCCAGTGTTGCCTATCATCTGAACAGGCAGTTGCTGGAAACAGGGAAAATATGTCTGTTTGAAGGCAGCGATGGCTATACTGCGGGTGAACAGCGTCGGGATTTTATTCATGTTGATGATGTTGTCGCTGCAAATATCTGGTTTATGCAGCATCCTGATATTTCAGGTATTTTCAACATAGGCACTGGAAATTCCAGATCATTTAATGAGCTGGCCAAGGCCGTGATAGCCTGGCATGGGCGCGGGACAATCGAATATATCCCCTTCCCGGATGGGCTACGGCAATGTTATCAAAGTTTCACTGAAGCGGATATTGCAGCGTTGCGTGATGCTGGCTATGCACACGAATTCTATACGTTGGAGCAAGGTATCAATCGTTATCTTGATTACCTGAATAGTCATGCATAAGCGGTTTTCCAGCTAATTGTCAGAATCATCTTGCGACTTATTTATTCCATAGTTCTGTATTTTCTGACGCCGTTTGTATTGATACGGCTGGCCTGGCTTGGATTAAAAAATCCGGATTACTGGGACAGGTGGCCAGAGCGGTTTGCTTATATATCGTTTGCTGGCGATGCTCGACCTGTTATCTGGATACATGCAGTCTCGGTAGGTGAAGTTCAGGCAGCCAGTCCACTGGTTAGCAGTTTATTGGCAAACTATCCCCGCTATCAGGTTTTGATCACAACAGTCACGCCGACGGGTGCAGACATGGTCAGGCAGAAATTTGCTGAATCGGTACTTCATTATTATCTACCGTATGATTTGCCACACGTTGTTAATCGTTTTATAGATATTGTCCGGCCAGCTATATTGATTGTGATGGAGATAGAGCTTTGGCCAAATCTGTACTGGCGATGTCATCAGCAAGCGATCCCGATAATACTGGTCAATGCGCGTATGTCGGTACGATCCTTTGCTGGCTATAAAAAGTTACCTATGTTGATACGGCAGACTTTGTCAAAGATTAATATGATTGCAACACAGAGCGATACTGACGGCGATCGATTGATATCTCTGGGGGCCGATCCTGGCAAAGTCATTGTCACCGGAAATTTGAAATTTGACGTCAACGCACCCCACAGTATCGCAGAGCAAGCACAGTCATTGAGACGTTATTTTTCGGTGAACCGCCCGATCTGGATAGCAGCCAGCACACATGAGGGTGACGAAAGCC
>JADFPU010000075.1 GCA_022562175.1 Pseudomonadota bacterium
GGACACAGGGCAAAAGGTCACTGGTTGCAGGCATGCCGAAGGGTGATGTAGATGAAAAAAAAGACTGGCATGTGATCGCATATGATTTTGGTGTCAAACGAAATATCTTAAGGATACTGTCTGAGCTGGGCTGCCGCTTGACAGTCGTGCCTGCCAAGACCCCGGCGAGTGAGGTATTGGCGGAAAAACCGGATGGTGTTTTTCTGTCGAATGGTCCGGGTGACCCTGAACCCTGCGATTACGCGATCGATGCTATTCAGGCGATCCTGGCCAGTGGAACACCAATCTTTGGTATTTGTCTGGGACACCAACTATTATCCCTGGCCGCTGGCGCGAACACCACGAAGATGAAATTCGGTCACCACGGGGCCAATCACCCTGTTTTGGACCTGCAGACAAACAAGGTCATGATCACCAGTCAGAACCATGGCTTTGCTGTCGATGAAAAAAGCCTGCCGGACACGTTACGGCCGACGCATCGCTCATTGTTCGATGGGTCATTGCAAGGTGTGCATCATACAAAGCACCCTGCCTTCGGTTTCCAGGGCCACCCCGAAGCCAGCCCGGGGCCACATGATATGCGTCCACTGTTTGATCATTTTATCGCACTCATGCAGGCACAGAGGTGATGTACAGCCATGAAAGTTTCGGAGACATTAATTTGTCCGATGTACGAGCAACTAGCAATCAGTAACAAGACACGAGCGACAATGAATGCCCAAACGTACTGACATTAAGAGTATTTTAATCATAGGCGCCGGACCGATCATTATCGGCCAGGCCTGTGAATTTGATTATTCCGGTGCACAGGCCTGTAAGGCCCTGCGTGAGGAGGGTTATCGAGTGATCCTGGTTAACTCCAATCCTGCCACCATCATGACGGATCCGGAAATGGCCGATGCGACGTACATTGAACCGGTTAACTGGCAGACCATTGCCAGGATCATTGAAAAAGAAAGGCCCGATGCATTATTGCCAACCATGGGGGGACAGACCGGACTGAATTGTGCCCTGGATCTTGTCCGTGAAGGTATCCTGGAGAAATACGGCGTGGAAATGATTGGCGCCACCAGCGACGCTATCGATAAGGCCGAAGACCGGGAACGGTTTCGCGACACCATGCAAAAGATTGGGCTTGACATGCCGCGTTCAGCGCTTGCCCATAATATTGATCAGGCCAAAAAGATCCAGGCTGATATTGGGTTCCCGATAGTTATTCGTCCGTCATTTACGCTGGGCGGGACCGGTGGCGGCATTGCTTACAACCAGGAAGAGTTCCTGGAAATATGTGAGCGTGGTATAGATGCATCACCAACTGATGAAATCATGCTTGAACAATCCGTCATAGGTTGGAAGGAATTTGAGATGGAGGTCGTGCGCGATCATAAAGATAACTGCATTATTATCTGCTCCATTGAAAATCTTGACCCCATGGGTGTACATACCGGCGACTCGATTACTGTAGCGCCGGCGCTGACTTTGACGGATAAGGAATACCAGATCATGCGTGATGCCTCGATAGCGGTATTGCGTGAAATAGGTGTTGATACCGGTGGTTCCAATGTGCAGTTTGCGGTGAATCCGCAAGACGGTCAATTATTCATCATTGAGATGAATCCGCGTGTGTCGCGTTCCTCGGCACTGGCTTCCAAGGCGACAGGGTTCCCCATCGCAAAGGTTGCCGCCAAACTGGCGGTTGGTTATACCCTGGACGAGTTGGCCAATGAGATTACCGGTGGCGCGACACCCGCCTCGTTCGAGCCGACTATTGATTATATCGTTACCAAGATCCCTCGTTTTACCTTTGAGAAATTTCCGCAGGCCGATGACCGTCTGACCACCCAGATGAAATCGGTCGGTGAGGTCATGGCTATCGGACGTACTTTTCAGGAATCTCTACAGAAGGCTTTACGCGGGCTTGAGATCTCTATTGATGGTCTCAATGAAAATGTATTTTCAGACGAAGACGATATCCTCGAGAAAATTCAACATGAGTTACGTGTGCCACGTGCAGAGAGGATTTTATATGTCGCTGACGCCTTTCGCCATGGCATGCAAATAGAGCAAGTCTTTGACTGTTGTAAGATTGACCCCTGGTTCCTGGCGCAGATCAAGGATCTGGTGGATGAAGAGATGCGTTTGGCAGACCGGAAATTAAAAGACCTCAGCGCTGACAAGCTGCGCAGTTTGAAACGCAAGGGTTTTTCTGACCGTCGGCTTGCAGATTTGTTGAAGGCCTCTGAGCAGGATGTTCGCCAATTGCGCCATGCACTCAATGTTCGACCCGTATTCAAACGGGTGGACTCCTGCGCCGCTGAATTTACTGCTACGACGGCCTATATGTATTCCACCTATGAGGAGGAATGCGAAGCAAACCCGACTGAGCGTCAGAAGATCATGGTGCTGGGCGGTGGCCCTAACCGGATTGGTCAGGGCATAGAGTTTGATTATTGCTGTGTGCATGCGGCATTAGCGATGCGCGAGGCCGGTTACGAGACCATCATGGTCAACTGTAATCCCGAAACAGTCTCAACCGATTTTGATACCTCGGATCGTCTGTATTTCGAGTCCCTTACTCTTGAGGATGTGCTGGAAATTATCGATGTGGAAAAACCACTCGGTATTATCGTGCAATATGGTGGGCAAACACCACTGAAACTGGCTCGTGCGCTGGAAGCTGCGGGTGCACCGATCATTGGCACCTCACCGGACTCTATCGACCTTGCTGAAGATCGGCAGCGTTTCCAACAGTTATTACATGATCTCGATTTAAAACAACCTGCCAACCGCCTGGTGCGTCAAGCCGACGAGGCGGAGGCCCTGGCTGCAGAGATAGGTTATCCATTGGTGGTTAGACCTTCTTATGTGCTCGGTGGGCGGGCCATGGAGATCGTGTATAGCGCCAGTGATCTTAAAAAATATATGGACAAGGCCCTGGCTGTTTCCAATGATTCGCCAGTATTTCTGGATCATTTCCTCAGCGACGCGATAGAGGTCGATGTCGATGCGATATGTGACGGCACTGAGGTGGTCATCGGTGGCATTATGGAACACATTGAACAGGCTGGTGTGCACTCAGGTGATTCAGCCTGCTCCCTGCCACCGCATAGCCTCAGCGAGGCGATGCAGCAACGCCTGACTGAGCAGGTCTGTAAGTTGGCGCATGGGCTCCAGGTTATTGGTTTGATGAATGCCCAATTTGCGATTCAGGGCGATGAAATCTATGTCCTCGAGGTCAATCCCCGTGCATCACGTACCGTGCCTTTTGTGTCCAAGGCAACGGGTGTGTCATTGGCGCGTATCGCCGCCAACTGCATGGTGGGCCAAAGCCTTGCCAGTCAAGGCATAACAAAAGTTAAAAAACCCGACTATTATTTTGTGAAAGAGGCCGTTTTCCCGTTTATCAAATTCCCTGGCGTTGACCCTTTACTGGGACCGGAGATGAAATCGACTGGCGAAGTGATGGGGATCGGTAACAGCTTTGGTGAGGCTTTTGCCAAGGCCCAGCGCGCGGCCGGCGAGGCCATACCGACTAGTGGATTAGCGTTTATTAGTGTTCGTGATGCAGACAAACAATTCGCAAAGGTAATCGCAAAACAGCTTGTCGAACTGGGTTTCAGTTTATGTGCAACCCATGGCACTGCCAAAGCTTTACGCGATGGGGGACTGCAATGCGCTGGTATTAATAAGGTCAGGGAAGGTCAGCCGCATATTGTGGATATGCTCAAGAACGATCAGATAAGTCTGATAGTGAATACGACCGAGGGTAAACAGGCTATTTCAGATTCCTATTCCATCCGCCGTACCGCGCTACAACACAAGGTTTTCTATGTGACGACCATGGCGGCGGCGGATGCAACACTGCATGCACTACAGGACATGGGATCTGATACGGTTTATAGATTGCAGGATTTACACATAGGAGTAAATCGATGAGTAAACCACCGCTCACTGCGCAAGGGGCTGAGAAGTTACGTGCGCAATTACATCAATTAAAGACGGTTAAACGCCCAAAGGTGATTGAAGCGATAGCCGAGGCTCGCGCACATGGCGATTTGAGTGAAAATGCTGAATACCATGCAGCTCGTGAACAGCAGAGTTTTATCGAAGGGCGCATTGGCACACTTGAGACAGTTCTGGCAGATGCACAGATCATCGATATCACCACGATTAACGCAAGTGGCAAGGTGGTATTCGGAGCAACTGTTGAGTTATTGAATCTCGCCAATGATGAGGAGGTGACCTATCAGTTGGTTGGAGAAGAGGAAGCCGATGTCGAGCAGGGCTTGATCTCGATTACCTCCCCCGTCGCCCGTGCCTTGATCGGCAAACAGATCGATGATGTCGCAGAGGTCAATGCACCGAGTGGGCCGATCGAGTATGAAATCCTGAAGATCGAGTACAAATGAATTATCAAAGCGTTGCTCGCTGTTCGTCTGTTGTGTGGCGTCCATTGAGTGACGAGTTAAACAAACACGCGTAACGAGTTTCAGATGGCTAAACGCAGCAAGCAGTGGCTACAGGCACAGCAACGTGATCAGTATGTAAAACAAGCTCGCCAATCGCACTACCGTTCTCGTGCAGTGTTTAAGCTTCGGCAGATAGACCAAAAGGAAAAATTATTCCATCCTGGCCAGGCGGTGATCGACCTGGGCGCAGCGCCGGGCAGTTGGTCACAATATGTTAGTGAATGCATCAACCCTCAAGGCAGGTTGATTGCAGTCGATATTTTAGCTATGCAAGCTTTGGATAAGGTATTATTTATTCAGGGAGATGTGACGGAGACCCGTGTTCTGGATGCCTGTCGGCAAGAGTTGCAAAATACAGCCGCAGACCTTGTAATCTCCGATATGGCCCCCAATCTAACGGGTATTAGGGTGACTGATCAGGCACGCAGCATGCGCCTTGCCGAGCTGGTCTACGATTTTTCGTGCGATGTCCTAAAACCAGGTGGCGACATGTTGATAAAGCTTTTTCAGGGCGAGGGCAGTGATGAGTTTAAAAAGGAACTTATGCAACGATTTCAAAAGGTTATTGTTAAAAAGCCCAATGCGTCACGTGCCGGGTCACGGGAATTTTATGTTTTGGCACGAGGCTATGAGGTATAGTTACAGGGAATTCACTTTTTTTATTTATTTTAATGGCTCGATTAAGAGGGTGGGATAACAAATGAGGTTGGTAAGTTGAACGATATGGCAAAAAATCTGGTGCTGTGGGTAATCATCGCAGTGGTATTGATGATGGTCTTCCGTAATTTTGGCTCACCGGTCGCGACCGATGATATTCCGTATTCACAGTTCATAAAGGAAGTCAGGTCGGGCCAGGTTGAATCGGTGCTCATCGAAGGTAACACCATCAAAGGCCAGCTTGTTGATGGTAAGCGCATTACGACCTACAGTCCTGAAACCAGTTATGATGCCTTGATCGGTACGTTACTGGAACATAATGTCGCGGTCACTGGTTCCGAACCCAATAAGAACTCTTTCTGGGCGCATGCTTTTATTTCCTGGTTTCCAATTCTGTTATTGCTGGGTATCTGGATCTATTTTATGCGGCAAATGCAGGGCGGCGGTGGACGTGGTGCGATGTCATTTGGCAAAAGCCGGGCGCGGCTATTGGGAGAAGATCAGGTACGCATCACCTTCGGTGATGTTGCCGGTGTAGAAGAAGCAAAGGAAGAAGTGGCGGAACTGGTTGAGTTTCTGCGTGAACCCGGCAAGTTTCAAAAGCTCGGTGGCAAGATTCCATCCGGTGTCCTGTTAGTCGGGGCGCCGGGGACCGGCAAGACATTATTGGCCAGGGCCATTGCCGGTGAGGCCAAGGTGCCGTTCTTTACCATCTCCGGCTCAGACTTTGTTGAAATGTTTGTTGGCGTTGGCGCATCACGTGTACGTGATATGTTCGAGCAGGCCAAAAAACATGCACCCTGCATTATTTTTATCGATGAGATAGATGCTGTTGGCCGTCATCGTGGTGCCGGTCTGGGCGGTGGTCACGATGAACGTGAGCAGACCCTGAATCAGTTGTTAGTGGAAATGGATGGTTTCGAGGGTAACGATGGTGTTATCGTGATTGCTGCGACCAACAGGCCTGATGTGTTAGATCCGGCATTATTGCGACCGGGCCGGTTTGACCGTCAAGTCGTTGTGCCGTTGCCGGATATACGTGGCCGGGAGCAGATAATGAAGGTTCATATGCGTAAAGTTGCACTCGATGAAGATGTGAAACCTAACATTATTGCGCGCGGCACGCCGGGGTTTTCCGGTGCTGATCTGGCGAATCTGATAAATGAAGCGGCCTTGTTCGCTGCCAGGGCCGATAAAAAGTTTGTCGAAATGGAAGATTTCGAACGGGCCAAGGATAAGGTCATGATGGGTGCTGAACGTCGTTCATTGGTCATGAGCGATGAGGAGAAAAAACTGACCGCATACCATGAGGCAGGTCATGCCATCGTCGGTCGCCTGATGCCGGGTCATGACCCGGTTTATAAAGTAACCATCATACCGCGTGGCCGTGCATTAGGTGTCACCATGTTCCTGCCTGAAGAAGATCGTTTGAGCTTTAGCAAGCAATTTCTTGAAAGCCAGATCTGCAGTTTATTTGGTGGTCGTATTGCTGAAGTACTGGTTTTTGGTGAGGATGCTGTCACGACCGGTGCAAGTAATGATATACAACGGACAACTGAAATTGCACGCAATATGGTCACGAAATGGGGATTGTCTGAACGGCTCGGCCCCTTGACATACAGTGAAGATGAAGGTGAGATCTTTCTCGGACATTCTATTACCAAGCACAAGACTGTCTCGGATGAAACCGCACATCTGATCGATGATGAGATACATAGAATTATCGATTACAATTACGCTCGCGCTGAGAAGTTACTTAAAGAGAATATTGATAAACTACATAAGATGGCTGAAGCGTTACTCAAATATGAAACCATCAATGCAGAACAGATTGACGACATCATGCAAGGAAAAGCACCTCGTCAACCGACAGGCTGGGATGATGACGACAGCAATGCCTCTGGCAATTCCGAAAAAGCAAAAGAGACCAAGCAAGGACAGGCTCAGGTCAAGCTGGGTGATGAACCACCGGCTAAACTGGCCTGATTTAAACATTCAAGCCTATTCATAAAGCGTGTCCTGTGATTTGCAGCATTGCATACTTCACGTTTCAAGCTAATTTAGAGATAATCTATATCCTCCCTGAGCAAAGGATTAACGAATATTACTACTAAAAGAAAATACTTTGGTACTGACGGGATACGGGGAAGTGTAGGCGAGGGTGTAATTACCCCGGATTTTGTCATGAAACTGGGGTGGGCCGCCGGTCGGGTGTTTGCCAAAAAGGGCAGCGGTCCGGTAATAATTGGCAAGGATACCCGCATCTCTGGCTATATGTTTGAATCTGCGCTTGAGGCGGGACTCTCCGCGGCAGGTGTTGATATACGTCTGTTAGGGCCTATGCCTACTCCTGGTATTGCCTTCCTGACAAAAAACACCCGTGCGCGTGGTGGGATTGTCATCAGTGCCTCACACAACCCTTACTACGATAATGGTATAAAATTCTTTTCAGCCGATGGTACAAAACTGCCGGATGATATTGAACTCGATATTGAAAAGGAAATTGACCAGCCAATGAAAAGTGTCCAATCGAGGCATTTGGGCAAGGCATTGCGTATCTCTGACGCAGCAAGACGTTATATCGAATTCTGTAAAAGCAGATTCAATTCAGATATCGACCTTAAAAACCTCAAGATTGTTATCGATTGTGCGCATGGAGCGGCCTACCACATAGCCCCAAAAGTCTTCGAGGAGCTGGGTGCTGAAGTGACCACGATAGGTGTAGAGCCGGATGGTTTGAATATCAATGAAGAATGCGGTGCGCTGAAACCGGAAATGTTAAGAGAGCTTGTCAGCGAGACCGGTGCTGATATTGGCATCGCTCTGGACGGTGATGCCGACCGGCTCATCCTGGTGGATCATAAGGGAAATCTCGTAGACGGGGATGAGGCATTGTTCATTATCGCCAGACAACGGATGGATTCCTTAAACGGCGCTGTTGTCGGCACCCAGATGAGTAATCTTGGCCTGGAGAAGGCCTTGCAGGCACTGGGTCTTGATTTTCTCCGGTCAAAGGTCGGGGACCGCTATGTTATGGAGTTGTTATTAAAGCATGATCTAAAACTGGGAGGTGAATCATCGGGTCACATCATAAATCTGGATCTGACCTCAACCGGCGATGGCATAATATCAGCATTGCAGGTATTGGAGGTGATGGTATCGTCCGATAAATCTTTATATGAGCTAAAGAGCGGCATGCAAAAATATCCGCAAAAGTTGAAGAATATCAGATTAAAATCCAATATTGATATGTCTGAATTTCCCGAACTGGCGATTGCGGTGCGGGAAGTTGAACATGAACTCGGAGATTCAGGCAGGGTTTTACTGAGGCCATCTGGTACCGAGCCACTCATCAGGGTGATGATTGAAGGCGAGGATGAAGCACAGGTTGACGCACTGGTAGATTCACTGGCTTCCCGGGTCGAGAGCGTCCTGCAAAGTAACGTCTAATTCAATCAGCAAGAAACATAATTAGTCCGGTATTGCCAGCATGGAAAAACGAATTCTCATCGCAGACAAGATCGCCTCTGCGGGTATAGATTTTCTTGGTCAGCAGTCTGATTTTCAGGTCGATTGCTTAACGGGTCTTGATGAGGCCGAATTATGCGAGAAAATATCGGAATATAATGCGGTCATCGTTCGCAGTGCCAGCCAGATCACCTCACCTGTGCTGGAAGCAGCAAACAAGCTTGAAGTGATCGGTCGTGCCGGTATCGGGGTCGACAATATTGATGTTGATCGTGCAACTGAAAGAGGTATTGCGGTACTGAATACGCCGGATGCCAATGCAACGACAACAGCAGAGCTTACCATTGCACATATCCTGTCACTGAGCCGAAATTTACCCCAGGCTGATCGCTCCGTTCGTTCGGGAGAATGGAAGCGTTCCCGATTTATGGGTGCTGAGCTTGCGGATAAGCGACTGGGTATAATCGGCTATGGCACAATCGGCAGGATTGTTGCAGTCAGGGCCAAGGCCCTGGGGATGCAGGTCTCTGCCTATGATCCGTTTGTAACTGATGAGATATTTTCAGTAGACGGAATTACTTCACTTACACTGGATGAGCTACTCTCCTCTTCTGATTATGTCACCCTGCATTGCCCGGTCAACAACAAGACACGGGACATAATAAATGAAAAAAGTATTTCAACCATGAAGCAGGGCGCACGATTAATAAATTGTGCCAGGGGCGACCTGGTTGACGAGCAGGCACTTTATCAGGCATTGGTTACAAATCAGCTGGCCGGCGCTGCGCTGGATGTCTTCAAGAATGAACCGCCGAAAGATTCACCATTACTGAAACTGGATAATATAGTACTCACCCCGCATCTTGGTGCGTCAACCCATGAAGCACAAACGGCAGCAGGTCTGGAGATTGCCCGACAAATAACTACCTACCTGCAAACCGGTGAGCCAATCAATGCAATTAATTTGCCGCCGGTATCTGCTGATGAGTTAATCAAATTACATCCTTATATGATTCTGGCCAGGCGTCTCGGGAAACTACTTGCCCCGATGATTAAAGTACCGATTCAACAACTTGAAATCTCCCTGTGTGGGGAGGCTGTTGACAGGGATATCCATTCAATATTGATCGAAGGTCTGGTTGGTTTTCTGAATTCGCATATGTCTGCACCGGTCAACAGGGTCAATGCCAGGCACATAGCAGAGCAACAGGGGATTAACCTGATAGAGTCACGTTGTGGGGAGCACCCCGCTTACCATTCAACAGTTAGTCTATGTGCCCATCACGATGATAAAACGACTACGGTAGAAGGTACGTTATTTGATAGACGTCACCCACGTCTGGTACGGATCAACAATTATGAGATAGAAGCCGTACTTGACGGGCATTTGTTATTGACACGGCATACGGACCAGCCCGGCGTGATTGCTGCAATCAGCAGCTTACTAGCTGAGCATCAGATTAATATATCGCGTATGCAGCTTGGCATTGTTAATGACAGTAATAAGGCTGTCGTGGTTATCGAGGTTTCCGAGGTACTGGACAATGCATTGATGGAAAAAATTGAGACGGTTGATGCTATTACCAAGGTTATGCAAGTGACCCTCTAATCCTTTGGGTTTTCTATAAAATTATAATGATAATAAAGGCGTTCAAAGGCCTTCGGCCTGTCGAAGATAAAGTAAAGTCAGTTGCCTCAAAGCCCTATGATGTCCTGAACACCGATGAAGCCAGGCAAGAGGCAAACGGCAACCCTTATTCTTTTTTAAATGTTGTCAAGCCCGAGATAACTTTGCCTCCTGATACAGACCCTTATAGCCCTGAGGTTTACCTGACAGGTAAAACAAATTTTCAGAAACTTGTTGATGACGGTACTTTTTTTCAGGATGAGCAGGATTGTCTGTATGTCTATGAACTAATCATGCATGGCCGCTCACAAACGGGCATTGTTGCCTGTGCTGCAGTGGAAGATTATATGAATGGCAGCATAAAGAAGCATGAGTTGACCCGGCCAGACAAGGAAGCCGATCGTAAATCCCATGTGAGCGTGACGATGTTGAATGCAGAGCCGGTTTTTTTTGCCTATAAGGCAGTTGAGTCATTACAAAACCTGGTTAATGATATCAAAAATGATGAACCGGTCTATGACTTTACCGCTGATGATGATATTAAACACAAATTTTGGCTGGTCAATGATAAACATATAATAAACGGTATTATTGCGGAATTTGAAAAAATACCGGCTACCTATATCGCTGACGGCCATCATCGTACTGCAGCAGCAGCGCTGGTAGGCAATGATCTAGAAAGTGAAAACCCGAATCATCGTGGTGATGAGCAATATAATTATTTTTTAGCAGTCCACTTCCCTGATGATCAATTGGAGATCATTGATTACAATCGACTGATTAAAGACCTGAATGGTCTGGATGCCGAATCATTCCTCGAAGCAATATCCGAATCATTTACTATCGAAGATAAAGGCAGTCAATCATATAAACCTGAACAACGTCACGAGATGGGGATGTATCTTGCTGGTCAGTGGTATGCGTTAAAGGCAAAGTCCGGCGCTTATGATGATAATGATCCCATCGGCATACTTGATGTGACCATCCTGTCAGAGCAGATATTAAAATCGATATTGGATATTCATGATCTCAGGACCGATAGCCGTATCGATTTTGTCGGGGGTATCCGTGGTCTGGCGGAGCTTGAGAGCAGGGTGGATAGCGGAGAGATGGCTGTAGCGTTTGCAATGTATCCGGTTTCCATGCAGCAATTAATGAATATTGCGGATAATGGTTTGATTATGCCACCGAAGGTGACATGGTTTGAACCGAAATTGAGAAGTGGACTAGTTGTCCACAGTCTTGAAGGTTAAAAGATATTTTGCCACAGATATTGTACAAGGACGTACGTTTATGTAGTTAGGGACCAGAGCACAGAGAACACGGAGAATTTAAAACAAGTTCAGAATTATTATTGTCATTCTGGCGAAGGCCGGAATCCAGTGATTTAACTTTGTATTGGTTTCGCCTTTCCCGGTGAGGTACTTCTTTTCATAAAGAAGTACCCCATCGTCGATCCTGTGCAGTCGCTATGGACTCCTGTCCCCA
>JADFPU010000259.1 GCA_022562175.1 Pseudomonadota bacterium
GAACACCCATCAACAGGTATCAGGGACAGCCAGAGTCTCCTGCCCCAGTTTGTCATTCGCCAGATATATGAGGTGACCAAGGGTGAGGCTACTATTGTTACCGGGGTAGGACAGAACCAGATGTGGGCAGCCCAACATTATTGGTATGATAAGCCAAATAGCTTAATCTCATCCGGTGGATTGGGGACGATGGGCTTTGGACTGCCGGCATCTATCGGGGTTAAGATAGGCTGTCCTGATAGTACTGTATGGTGCCTGGACGGGGATGGCAGTTTCCAGATGACTATTCAGGAGCTGGCTACCATAGCTCAGGAAAAGTTGGCGGTGAAGATAGCTATTATCAATAATGGCTATCTGGGAATGGTGAGGCAATGGCAGGAATTTTTCTACGATAAACGTTATTCGCACTCCTATATGGAAGCTTTGCCTGATTTCGTTAAACTGGCGGAGAGTTTTGGTCACGTCGGCATGCGCGTGGAAAAAACCAGTGATGTTGAAGGGGCACTGCAAGAGGCATTTGCGATGAAAGACAAACTGGTGTTGCTTGACATCATCACGGATCAGACTGAAAACGTCTATCCCATGATCGTTGCGGGCAAGGGGCATAATCATATGCATCTTTCACCTGATCGGGAGCTGGCGTAACGCATGCGACATATCTTATCTTTGTTGATGGAAAATGAAGCAGGGGCATTGTCACGCGTGGCTGGTTTGTTTTCAGCGCGCGCGTTTAATATTGAATCATTAACGGTCGCCCCGACAGAAGACCCGACAGTCTCCAGAATGACTATAGTCACCAGTGGTTCTGAAGCGATCATTGAACAGATCACCAAGCATCTAAACAAACTTATAGAAGTTATCAAGGTGGTTGATCTGAATGATAGCAGTCATATCGAGCGTGAATTAATGCTGCTGAAGATCACTGCCAGGGGAGACGGACGGGAAGAAATAAAACGTTTGGTGGATATCTTCCGCGGCAGGATTATTGATGTCACCGAAAGCAGCTACACTATTGAGATGACCGGCGCAGGCGACAAGCTGGATGCTTTTATAAATAGTTTGGATGACAAACTGATACTGGAAGTTGTCAGATCCGGTGTGTCTGGTATTTCACGCGGCGATAAGGCAATACGAATTTAGTTAAAAACCATTTTTTAAGAGAAACTAAAGCATGAACATTTATTACGATAAAGACGCTGATTTATCCCTGATACAGAGCAAGAAAGTAACCATTATCGGTTATGGTTCGCAGGGGCATGCCCATGCCAATAACCTGAAGGATTCGGGGGTCGATGTGTGTGTCGGTTTACGTGAAGGTTCCGGCTCTACGGCAAAGGCTGAAGCCGCCGGGCTGACTGTTAAATCTGTCGAGGATGCGGTGATCTGGGCTGATGTCATCATGGTGCTGGCCCCCGACGAACACCAGTCGGCCCTGTATAAAAACCAGATAGAAACGAATATTCAACAAGGTGCGGCATTGGCTTTTGCACATGGCTTTAATATCCATTTCCAGCAGATACAAGCCCGCAGTGATCTGGATGTATTCATGATTGCGCCAAAAGGGCCAGGTCATCTGGTGCGCTCAACCTATATCGCCGGCGGTGGTGTGCCTTCGCTGATTGCCGTGCACCAGAATGCATCGGGACAGGCCAAACAGCTGGCTCTTTCTTACGCCTCAGCAAATGGTGGTGGACGTGCCGGTATTATCGAGACTACATTTCAGGAAGAGACCGAAACGGATCTGTTTGGCGAGCAGACGGTCTTGTGTGGTGGCATCACCGCCCTGATACAGGCCGGTTTTGAAACACTGGTCGAGGCAGGTTATGCTCCGGAGATGGCCTATTTTGAATGTCTGCATGAAACAAAGTTGATCGTTGACCTGATCTACGAAGGTGGTATCGCCAATATGCGTTATTCCATCTCGAATACCGCTGAATACGGTGACTTCACCCGTGGTCCCCGTATTATTAACGCTGAATCACGTCAGGCGATGAAGGATATCCTGAAAGAGATCCAGACCGGTCAATTCGCCCGGGAATTCATCCTGGAGAACCAGAGCGGTGCGCCAGTCATGAAGGCGCAAAGACGTCTCACTCAGGAGCATCAAATTGAAAAGGTCGGTTCCAAACTGCGTTCTATGATGCCCTGGATCAGTAAAAACAAGCTGGTGGACCAGGAAAAGAACTAAGGTTTTACCAGAGTTGGTCTTTATGTCGCCCTGTATCACATGTGTTTATGAGGTGGGTTTTATTTCTTAAACATCATGCAGGGAAAGCAACATCATTTTATTGCGACCGAGGGTTGGTTGATACTGCTGGTTCTGGCGTTACTGGCAGTGGTCAGTAACGTCTATCTGGGCCTGTTTGCCAGCCTGCTGGTTGTTATTTTATTGTTGGTCGCCTGCGTTATCTTTCGTAATCCCAGACGGGTAATCCCTGCAGCACCGTTGGCCGTTGTCAGCCCGGCAAGCGGTAATATCCAGATAATTGATAACGTTGATGATCCGTGGTTGTCTCGTCCCGCGCTCAGGTTTCGCTTACACATGTCGCTTTGGGATGTGCATAATTTGCGTTGTCCCGTAGAAGGCAAGGTCATGAATCAATGGTCATCAGAAAATAGTGAGCCAGGATTTAACAAACGTTATACCTATTGGATCAGAACAGATGAAGGCGATGATGTTATCTTTTCATTATTGATGGGGCGGTGGTCAGCTTTTGCCAGACTGGGATTGCAGATCGGTGAACGGATCGGGCAGGGACAGCCTTGTGGCTTTCTGTATTTTACCGGTGCGATTGAAGTATTAATGCCAGCAGATTCGCGCGTGGAAAAGCAAGCCGGTGATATAGTCGATGCCGGTGCCTCCATACTCGGTCAATTCATGCATGGGAGTGGCGCGACAATGATAGGCAAATAAAATTTTTTCCCCGTGATATTGCAACGGAAACTTAGCTGGCATCCATCCAGGAAGAAGAATTCTCGTCAA
>JADFPU010000076.1 GCA_022562175.1 Pseudomonadota bacterium
TGTTGGGGAATTCTCCCGTTATAGAATATGTGGCCGCCGGAATTTGAAGTTTGACCAGGCAAATAGAACAAGATGTAGAGGGAAAAGGTGTCTATCAAAACGGCGGGTGGTCAGTGGTTTTTGTTAGAAAATTAGAACGAAGAGAAAAGGGTGATGCCCTCTTTATTCCAGGGGAAAAGACCTTGATCAACTTTGCAGTCTGGAATGGTAGCAGCAATGAGGTAAGCAGTAAAAAATCCATTTCTTTGTTCTGGTTGCCCTTGTCACTGGAAGCATCGAACAGGAAACAACTATGACGGAACAAACAAATACCGATGTTGATTCGGCCACTGCTCATGTCAGAAGTTTGGCTTATGGTTATCTTGCCAAAGGCTTTCAAAAACCCGAGGAGGAAAATTTCGATCCAAACAAAGAATTATTTATATCGAGTTGGAGAGCACTGATTGAATGTTTGGAAGATGAGGAAAAATTCAGGCCAGTCATTGCAAGGCTGGAAGAAAGCTTGCGGGACCATACCTACTGGTCTCTATACGGCCAATACGAGTATCTTTTTGATCCCCAAGGAGGGATCAAGGTTTCACCCTATGAAACCGAACATACGAAAGAAACTCCACAACATGCCTTTTGCCAGAGCTATGAGTTTGCGGACATTGCCGGATTCTATAAGGCCCATGGTCTGGAAGTTTCAGAAAATAACCCGGAAAGAGTAGATCATATCGCTACCGAACTGGAATTCATGCAGGTATTGGCCAGTAAAGAGGTTATGGCTTTAAACAATGATGAAAAGGAACATATTAGTATAGTGAGAGATACCCAAAACAAGTTCATACAGGATCATTTAGGACGTTGGGCAGGCGCTTTCAAGGAAAAACTTTGCAAAGTTGATCAGCGTGGATTTTATTCCAACCTGGGGGAACTTCTGGACAAATGGGTGGATTTTGACAGACAGTTTTAGTTACAGTTATGTTGAAAAACTTTAATGACTTAAAAGAGGAGGCATTATGAAAAAACTAGTGATATTTATTTTCATGATGATCTTTGAGGGTGTCTTTATTTCCCCATGTATTGCAGAAATCCGCTATGAAGGCTCTTCAACCATTGCGAAATTTATGTATGAAGCAATAACAGTCTACAAAGAATCGAATTTCAAAATTATTACAGATACTGAAAGTGAAGGTGGTGAGACTTCCGTAGTTGAAGGTCGGGCCGATATAGGAGGAGTAGCAAGAGAAGTCAGTCAAAGTGTATTAGACCAGGGTGTTAAGGCAACTTTAATAGGAAGAGATGGCATTGCCATCATTACAAATATAAGTAACAGTATAAACAATCTAACTATGGCACAAGTTAAAAAGATTTTTACTGGTAAGATAAAAAATTGGTCGGAAGTGGATGAACCGAATCTCCCCATTGACGTTTTTTATATGGCCCCGATCTCAGCCACTCATCTGGTTTTCAAAAATGTTGTGCTCGATGGGGAAAATTACGCTGGTAAAGTAATTAGTCCGGACAGAAGAATTATAGGTTGGGTTCGCAGGGAAGAGCATAAAGGCTCTATAGCTCATATTAGTTTTTCTTTTCTTGATTCGGTAAAACCAAAAATAAAGAGAATACGCATAAACAATGAAAATCCTAGTCTGGAGAACATAAATTATCCTATTACGAGACCGCTTTATTTAGTCACGAAAGGACAACCTGAAGGAGAAGTGAAAAAGTTTATCGATTGGGTCCTTTCTCCAACAGGGCAGGCGATTTTAAAGAAAAGATTTCTGGGAGTAAAATAAAAAGTAATAGTCAAAACGAATATTAATACTTGACACCTCAGGACCGCTTAAACATCAAAGAAGCATTTCCATGGAAAGATTTTTTTGATTATTTTTTCCCTACACACGAAGTGACCGTTAGCCAATACCGTGGTTGTGTCGAAGACGGACGCTGTGCCCCGCCAAAAGACTACAAACGCTACAAATATTGCAACTACGCTGCAGCGGGACGCGATAATTACCCGGTTAATTGCCTGGATTAGCAACAGGCGCTGGTCTATTGCCAGGGCGCCGGCATGAGATTGCCACGCAAGGCGGAATGGGAAAAGGCTGGCACGTGCAGGTTCAAGCTCCCGTTATCCGTGGGGGTGCAGGAGGTCAGCTGCAAACAGACCATTCTGGATGATGGACAGACACTGTAGCAGACATTTAACAGGCATTAAATTATTTCTATGAGTTAATGGCCCTTGTGTTTAAACGAAAGTTGAACTTTCGTTTAAAAATTGTAACAAAGATAACTATCGATAAGATTTATCTATTTAGTGCCTAAATGAAAATTCGTTTATTAATAGCAATGCTCATATACGTAGCTTTCACTCTGCCGCTGGGGTGGGCTGATGCCGCAGATGACTTGTATATTCCTGAATACAGCAAGGCCTATGACCCCAGTAGAGATCCGTTTGCAGACGGGAAAGAAGCACTGCAATACGCACAGCAAACAAACCGGCGTATATTGATCGAGATCGGTGGTGACTGGTGCAGTTATTGTAAAATCCTTGATTATTTTATTAAAAATAACCCTGCTGTAAAAAGATCACTTTATGAGAGATTCGTTGTGTTAAAGGTCAATATCAGTGATGAAAACGATAACAAGGAGTTTATATCCGGTTTGCCAAAAACATTTGGTTATCCACATATTTTTATTACTGAAAATGACGGCACCGTCATTCTTTCCAAGGATACCGCTCAGTTATTACAAAACGGAAAATATTCAGAGCAACGTTTTATCGATTTTCTTGATAAATGGGGACCGCCTGCAAACACAGGGGAATTTTAATTAAACTGGTTGTGAAGTAAAGCGCTGGTAAAATAATAGAATATGTCTATTAGAAAAGAACGTCCTCCCTATAATGAACGCAGTGATTGGAGAAAGGAGATTATTTCCTTGCTCAATGATGTGCGATCAAAAACGATTGATCGACGGACTTTTCTTACACATGTCAGCGCGGTCCTGGCAATAACAGCGACCTTGCCGCTATCAGTCAGGTCCGAATCGCGCGAAAAGAGTAATAAAACAGCAAATAATAATTCTCTGTTCATTGAAGAATCGTGGCAGACGCTGTCAGTTGTACATGATCATCTGTTTCCTACAAGCTCGGATACCCCCGGTGCAAAGCAGATCAATGCAACATCTTATCTTCAGGGCATGTTGGCCGAGCCGGACATGGATTCGGACAATAGAAAATTCATCCTGAATGGGGTAGGTTGGCTGAACGATATCGCGCACAAACGCCAAAAATCAGCATTCATTGATTTGAATGAAGAACAGCGTGAAGACGTCTTGCGGCAGATAGAAAAAACCAGTGCGGGTGAGCGCTGGATATCCTTGCTACTACTCTACATCTTTGAAGCATTGTTAAGCGATCCGGTATACGGCGGTAATCCCGATCAAATCGGTTGGAGATGGCTCGAACATCAACCTGGTTTCCCCCGTCCCCCCGCGAGCCAGACTTACCAAAAATTATGACTACGGATTTTGATGTTTGTGTAATTGGCAGTGGCGCCGGTGGTGGGCCTGTGGCGCTGGCACTCGCCGAAGCCGGGTACTCAGTGGTGGTACTGGAAAAAGGCCCCTGGTTTACCGAGAAGCATTTTTATAAAGATGAACTGGCTTGTTGCCGGCGCAGTATCTATACACCGAGATTATGGGATGAGCAACATGTGATCGAGGACACTGACAGGAATGGCAACTGGAAAGGCAGACCAACCTTTGAATCGGGCTGGGATTTCTGGAATGGAAACTGTGTCGGTGGGGCGACCAATTTTATGAGTGGTTTTTTCCATCGACTGAAGCCTGAGGATTTTCGGTTATTGTCAAACTTCGGTGCGATAGATGGCGCAAACATCGTCGATTGGCCGATCAGCTACGATGATCTGGAGCCTTATTACACCAGAGTCGAGGCGGAAGTCGGTGTCTCCGGGCGGGTTGTTAAGCATCCTCATCTGGAACCACGCTCTAGCAAGGATTTCCCTTATGCGCCGACAGCAGAGCATCCCATCGCTGCCTGGATAGACGATGCCTGTAGCAAGTTGGGCTTCCATTCCATACCGGTGCCGCGCGCCATTCTGCCTTATGCAGCGATGAACAGGGGCGCTTGTTCCTATTCCAATTATTGTGGCAGTTATGGTTGTTCCACCGGCGCCAAAGGCAGTTCCAGGGCAGCGCTGTTGGATAGGGCCGTGGCAAGCGGTCGCTGTCAGATCCGCCCGCATGCCAAGGTCTTTAAGCTGACCAGCGATAACAGCGGCAAGGTAATTGCCGCGGAATATTTTGATCAACAAGACACCAAGCGAAAAGTCGATGCACGCATCTATGTTGTCGCCTGTCAGGCTATAGAGACATCACGGTTGTTGCTGATGTCCACCGGCCCGAAGCATAAAAACGGACTTGCTAACAGTAATGGCCAGGTGGGAAAGAATCTCATATTTTCTGCTGGTGGTTCGGGCTCGGGTGATTTCCCCTATGCAGAATTAACCGATGACAAAGTCAATGATTTAAAAGTCCGTGACCCGTTCGTCAATCGGGCATTACAGGACTGGTATTATATTAATGATAATAAACTCGGCGGGCGTGTCAAAGGCGGTACCATAGACTTCCTGTTCAAACATGCCAACCCTATCACCCGGGCCAATTCACAAAAGCGGGGAGAGCACGGGCTGGTCTGGGGAGAGCCACTGAAAAAGAAACTGAAATCCTATTTTACCGAGGCCAGATATCTGCAATTCGAGGTGTTTTGTGACTGGACACCGATAGATGATTGTTTTGTCAGTCTCGATCCTGACATCAGGGATAAATGGGGTTCACCTGTGGCGCGTGTGCGCATTGGTTATCATCGTCATGATCTGAAGATCGGTCGTTATTTGGCAGATAAAGCAGACGCTGTGTTCAACGCGATGGGGGCAAAAAATGTGCGCTCAAGTGTTAGTGGCTCACCACCGGCCAACCTGGTCGCGGGTGGCTGCCGGTTTGGTAACGATCCGAACACATCGGTGTTGAATGCAGACTGCCGCGCCCATGAGGTAGAGAACCTGTATGTGACCGACGGCAGCTTCATGCCGACCGGCGGCAGTGTACCCTATACCTGGACCATTTACGCCAATGCCTTCCGTGTCGCTGATCGCATTAAGAGTGAGCTCGGCACTCGGACAGACTCCTAGCACGGGATAATGTTTACAGTACGATGATTCTTGTTGATCGACGTAACATTCATTCTTAGAAATACAAACCAGTCTGTGCAACGCGAATCAGTAATCCGCCGTTGACAACACTTGACTCTGAAGGAAGTGCAAGGTTTACAATCAATAATGTTGGGCGATGAATATAAACACATTAGCTATGGATAAAGTGGCCAAACCGACTGGTTCTTGAAAGTAATATCATGAAGAAAATCTCTGTTACTTTTGTAATCGCCTTGTTTTTCTGGTCAATTGTATATGCCGCCGGTACCGAATATGAGTTAGGCATTGACGGCGTGGCTTGCCCGTTCTGTGTCTACGGCATTGAAAAACAACTGAGCAAACTTGAAGGTATCGAGCGTATCAGTACGGATATTAAGAATGGCCTGGTTTTGTTAGAGATGAAAGACGGCTCTACTCTAACCGAGCAGTTAATTAATGAAGCTGTCAATAAGGCAGGTTTTACTTTGCGCTCGTTTGCTCAGACCGATAACTCAAAATAAAAACATGCAGCCATTTCGTCGAAGGGATCGGTTTTTTTCCTTTGTTAGCGTTTATGTATTGTTATTTGCCATGGGTATTATTAGTTGGCCGCACGAGGCCTGGTGTGGACCCATTACCTTTAACTCGGCAATCGGACTGGCTGAAGGCGAATTCGTGCTGCGTGAACAATTTGTCTTAAACCAGTCAGGCGATGATCCGAGTGGTACGGATCGTGAGCGCACCTCTCAAGCAGTGATTTCAGTGCTCGGCTATGCGATCAACAGCGATCTTTTGATTATTGGCGTCTTACCCTATGTCGATAATGAACTCGACATCACGGTGTCCGGCGCCCGTCAACACCGTGCTACTAATGGTATCGGTGATCTCAGGCTATTTGGCCGTTACACGGTATTTCGACGAAATTGGCCGGGTGTGACACTTCGCATCAGCCCGTTTGCAGGGTTGGAGATGCCGACAGGTAAAGATGATGAACGCGATACCCTGGCTAGACTACCGGTCAACGTACAAGCTGGCTCCGGTTCGTGGGACCCATTTGCGGGCATAACGTTGACATACCAGACGCTCGATTATGAAGTCGATGCTGCGGTTAGCTATCAGGCGAACACAGAGGCTAACGACTTCGAGTTTGGCGATATTTTACGTTTTGATGCCTCATTTCAATATCGACTATGGCCACAGGAATTAGCAGGCGGTGTACCTGGCTTTCTATACGGGGTACTGGAAGCCAACCTGATTTACAAAGACAAGAATCAGATCGGTATCATCAACGATTCAAATTCCGGTGGTAGCACATTATTTCTCGTCGCTGGGATCCAATATGTCACCCGCCGTTGGGTTGTCGAAGCAGCTGCACAGATACCCGTAGTCCAGGATCTGAATGGCACGGCATTAGAAAACGATTTCATTGTACGTGCCGGGTTTCGCGTCAACTTCTGATCTGCCAGGTAATCCATCATGAGGATAAAGACTGTGTTTAAATATTTGGCTGGCGCGATAATCTGCCTGCTGTTCCTCGTCGTTACGGCCTGGTTGATATGGGTGCCTTCCGCCAGGGGACCGGGCTATGTCTTTATAGCTGAATGGGGTGAGCGAGGCACATTACCCGGACAGTTCATTGATCCGACCGGCATCGCTGTAACCGGTAATGAAGTGTTTGTGAGTGATGCCCGAAACGCCCGTATTCAAGTCTTCGATCTTGAAGGCAACTTCACACGCCAGTTCGGCGGCAAGGGTGATGGCCCCGGTGAGCTAGGCCGGCCTATGAACCTTAGCATAATGAATGATGAAATTTTCGTCGCTGATTATTGGAACGACCGTATTCAAGTTTATGCTTTGGATGGAACACCGCGTCGCATAATTGGCCAGGCGGGATCGGGCACCGGTGAATTCAATTCGCCTGGTGGTGTAGCTGTTGGCCCTGGTGGTGATCTGTTTGTCGCCGATTTTTACAATCAACGCATTCAACACTTACAAGCCGATGGAGAATTTATCGAACAATGGGGAGATACTGGTGAAGTCGGTATCCGCGCAGGTGAGTTCAACTATCCGACGGATGTAGCGATCACAACCGATGGAACCTTGTACGTGGCGGATGGCTACAATGATCGTGTGCAGGTGTTTTCAAGCACAGGCCAATTTCTGCGCAAGTGGGGCGGCCCTTTTGCCATAAATATCAAAGGCCCTTTCAATGGCTGGTTTACCACCGTGAGTTCCATCGCCATTGGTCCGGCAGCTAATGTATTTGTTACAGACTTTTACAATAACCGTATCCAGAAATTTTCCGCCGATGGCGCCTTCCTGTCTACTTTTGGTACTAAAGGGGATGGACCAGGGCAATTTGACCGGCCGTTAGGTGTGGCCGTTGCGACGGATGGTAGCGTGTTTGTGGCGGATTTTGGTAACCACCGCATACAGAAATGGCGCCTTAAAAGATAATCGTCGATGGTTACTTTTAGCTTTGCAAGCTTGAACCACCGAGATAATCAACATACCATTGAAAGGTGGTTTTTTATATTACTGTGGAGTCAGATCGCATACCACAGCACCGCGAAGAAGTGACACGTAGTACCTGCGATAACGAATAGATGCCAGACGAAGTGACTGTAACGGATCCGCTCGTCAATCACAAAAAACGCCACACCTACCGTGTACGCGATACCGCCTGCCAATAGCCAGAACAGCCCCCAGCTTGGCACAAGCAGCCATAACGGCTTTACTGCAATAAGCACCAGCCAGCCCATGGCCAGATACAGGCAGGTCGAGAGCGTTGGATAGCGTACCCCACCGATAGCCTTAAGTAGTATACCGGCCAGGGCCAGACCCCACACCAGTCCGAACAGCGTCCAGCCCCATGCTCCACGCAGCACACCGAGCGTAAACGGCGTGTAGGTGCCGGCGATGAGGAGATAGATCGCGCCGTGGTCGAGGATCTGGAACACCCGTTTGGCCTTATTTCTCGGTAATGCATGGTAGAGCGTGGAGGTGAGATATAGCAGCAGTATCGTCGCCGCGAAGACACTCGCGCCGACAATGTCTGCAATGCCGCCACGATCGACGGCTGCAATAATAAGAAAGGGTGTGGCAGAGACCGCCGCCAACAAGGCGATACCGTGGCTGATGCTGTTCGCGATCTCTTCCCCGAGGGACTGTGTTCGTTCCGGCAATGGCAGCGCTAGGATCATAGTTCTTTATTCTACGCGGTCTGAATATTTAAAAAATGCAATTTCTGTTACTTGATCGTCTCCCTTGTAATCCGGTTGATTAACCTGTTAGAAGCGGATATTGCCTTCTATTCCCCCATGAATCCCCTACATGATCTCTTTATTTAGACGAGATACTTTCGCCAATTTAATTAAATATACTGATTCTGGCATTCCTAAGTTGAGGTTGGTGGTTCAAGCCCAAGCAGAACCACCAACATAACTTTATGGTGTCACGTCTGACTTAATGACTTTTTATTTGATGGATTCAGGTGCCCTGATTTGCTCCATTAGATCATTATTCCACTCACCTTCTACATTAACATGAGCAGCGGCCCCAAACAGGAATGCTTCTATCAAATTATGATTGAGATAGGCATAAAGTCCCGGCTGCTTGAATGTATAAATCATAGCACCTGCAGATCCCCCAGGAATAAACCATGTCTCAAGATTGGTTTTTGGTTTGTCCGCAAAAGAACCTCTCTCCCATACTAAATCACCATGTCCACCAATAAGATGGGGACGTGTATCTCTGTTGGCCTGGGCATGGATGAACATAACAGTCTCTCCTACCTTGGCTGTTAATGCATTATCACCGGTCAAAGCACCCACTTTCCCATTAAATACAATATGTGTAGGAGTCAGTGTTCTCATTACATCCAGCATATCCTGCATGCCGGCAATAGGACTATTATACGTCTTGTAATTTCCCTTCTCATCTTGCGGGATATAAAAATCCTGCTCTCCAATGTAGTAGGCTTTATCATACTTAACTAATTTACCATTGGCATCCTTTAGGCCATCTCTTGGCAACACCATGATGACGCCATTCATACCGGACACAACATGCCACGGAACCATCGTTCCGCCAGGTGCACAATGATAGACAAAGACACCGGGCTTGGTTGCCTTGAATCTCAGGACAACTTCCTCGCCAGGATTAACATGTGTTAATCCGCCGCCGCCCATAGCACCTGTTGCTGCATGAAAATCAATATTATGCAGCAATGTGTTTGTTTTAGGGTTAACGAGTGTTAATTCGACATAATCATTTTGATGAACGACCACTATCGGTCCCGGCACACTACCATTAAAAGTCATGGCCCAGATTTTTGTACCAGCCGAATCAATTTCTATTAATTTTTCTTCAATCACCATCCGTATTTGCACAACTTTTGGTGCACCTGTCGCAATCTGCTCATGCTCAGGAAGAAAAGGAGGTGCAACAAGTTTTTGAACAACACGTTCTAGTTTATCTACACTCGTTCCTTCAGCACTAACACCAATTAATGTCCCGAAAAATAGAACAGTGATGATCGACAATTTGCATAAGTAGCTCATCTAATATCTCCTTAAATTACAGTCATTATTAATTATGTTTACATATACTATGCAGGATAAATGGAATTGTTATATTGATATAGATCAAGAATCGTGAATTTATATAGCGCTCTGGTTACAATAGTGATTACGATATTGAGGTAAAAATATCACCTTTTTATTATAGAAACAACAAAGGAATCGATACAAACATTAATGCCTTTTAAATACGTTCTTGATGTGCCAACAGATTATAGAAGAAATCTGGCTATCGTCTGGTTATGGTTGGCTGTGCTCACATTATTGGGAGCAGGGATTTTCTCCGTACTGTTGGTCCTTGCCAGGACACCAATGATTGGTGAACTCATCCCTTTTGCAGATTTTTTTCATACGGCATTGGTCATTCATGTAAATCTTTCTTCATTGGTATGGATATTGTCATTTGCGAGTGTATTGTGGAGCCTTAACAGTCGCTCAATATTTCCGTGGTTTGCCAGATTGATCTTTGTTGTTGTACTGGTTGGTACTGTCATTATTACTATTTCGCCATTTCTTGGTAGTGCCAATGCGCTGATGAGTAATTATATCCCGGTGCTGGATGATCCTCTTTTTCTAGTCGGGCTGGTTATTTTTTGGATCGGGATCGGTTTACAAGTTGTTTTTAGTATGAGCGCGATGTTTAAGGTCGGTGAAGCGATCAGCGGTCAGGGTGTGATTCGATTTGGCTTAAACTGTGCAGCGATTGGTGTTTTTATTGCACTGGCTGCATTTATCTGGTCATACATTACCTTACCTGTCCAGTTAAACAGTGCAGTCTATTACGAATTACTTTTCTGGAGTGGAGGGCATGTACTTCAATTTACCTATACTTTGTTGATGATGGTTGCATGGTTATGGTTATCATCAAGCGCCGGTATTTCTTTGCCATTGAGTCCGAGAGTCGCCTTATTTCTGTTTGGTGTGGGCTTGCTTTCAATATTTATGACCCCCCTTATTTACTATGCGCATGACGTAACAGATGTGGCCCATCGGCAATTGTTCACTATGTTAATGAGTTTTGGTGGTAGCCTGGCAATTTTTCCGCTAAGTGTTGCGTTATTAATTGCATTGTTCCAAAAAAGACCGGATTCACCAGTTAAGTCTTCGGCACATACTGCCTTGCTTACTTCGTTATTGTTGTTTGGGGTAGGGGGCATTATAGGCTTCATGATAGATGGCAATAACGTCAAGATCCCCGCACATTATCACGGTTGCATTGTCGGAGTTACACTGGCACTTATGGGACTCAGTTATCAACTGTTGCCTGCCATGGGTTTTAATAAGGTTAATTTCAAGCTCTCCAGGGTACAGCTTTGGCTCTATGCCTCAGGTCAGTTTTTGCACATTGTCGGTCTGGTCTGGTCTGGTGGTTATGGTGTTGAAAGAAAGGTTGCTGGCGCTGCACAAGGACTGGATTCGATGGAACGTATTGCAGGAATGGGATTAATGGGACTAGGTGGGCTGCTCTCTGCAGTCGGTGGTTTAATATTTATTATTATCGTGATCGGGGCAATGATAACCAGGGGGGATAGTCAAGCTCAAAAACTATTCTATTCAAGTTAACTAGATTCTATTTATTCAATGATCGGTGCGCTTAAAATGAATCAACATAGTCAAATTAATCGTAGTGAACAATAAACCCACGGCTAGTAAAATATGCAGCGTGTTAGTCCACAATGGCATATCAGTTAATACGTTAACGATCCCCAAAATAAACTCTGCTAAGAAAAAGCAGGTTACTATCAACATTGGCTTGAATAATACCGGATGATTTCGTTTTACTGTCCATAAAGCTTTCATAACCAAAATCAGCAGTAATATTGCAATGAGTCTATGGCTGAATTGAATAATGCTGGATGTTTCATCAACTACC
>JADFPU010000077.1 GCA_022562175.1 Pseudomonadota bacterium
CACCTGCCCGCCCAGCTTTGCAACCATAGCTTGCAGGCCCTGACGCAATTGTTTATTGGCACTGACCCCGCCCGCAGCGACCATTTGTGTCAGGCCGGTTTCCTGCATGGCCCGCCGACACTTGATCACCAGCGTATCGACAACCGCATCGACAAAGGCCAGGGCAATATCGGCACGCGTCTGTTCATCATCATCAGATTGGCGCACAACGGTCGCAGCGTGGGTCTTCAGGCCACTGAAACTGAAATCCAGACCCGGGCGTTTGGTCATCGGCCGGGGAAACAGGAACCGACCTGGCTCACCCCGCTCGGCCAGTTTGGAAAGTTCCGGGCCACCGGGATAAGCTAATCCAAGCAACTTGGCAGTTTTATCAAAGGCCTCGCCTGCCGCATCATCCAGCGATTCTCCCAGTAGTTCATAGTTACCTGGTGCATCAACCTGTACCAATTGTGTATGACCACCAGAGACCAGCAGGGCCAGAAACGGAAACCCCGGTGCGTCCTCCTCCAGCATCGGCGCCAGCAGATGCGCTTCCATATGATGTATCGCAACGGCCGGTACGTCCCATGCGTAAGCCAGACTTCTGCCGATGGCGACACCGACCAGCAATGCTCCAATCAAGCCCGGCCCGGCTGTATAGGCCACGCCACCAACCTCGTTTGGTTTTATCCGGGCCTTATCAAGCACCTGCCGGATCAGTGGGATAATACGGCTGATATGGTCACGGGAGGCAAGCTCGGGCACCACACCGCCGTAACGCCGATGTAGATCCACCTGGCTATGCAGGACATGCGCCAGCAAGCCCCGATCTGAATGATATATGGCGATACCTGTCTCATCACAGGAGGATTCAATACCGAGTACATACATTATTTTTAATATTTTCCCTGAAAATTAAGATTTTGCCTTGCAATTGCCTCTATTCTCACTAAAATCACCGACCTTTCCCTTTTACGCAAAGGGTTATATTCTAGGAACCAATACAATAATATGCCTTCAGTGAAATTACGAGAAAACGAACCTTTTGACCTCGCTTTAAGGCGCTTTAAGCGTGCCTGTGAAAAGTCCGGTCTGCTGGCAGAAGTTCACCGCCGTGAATTCTACGAAAAACCTACCCAGGTAAGAAAGCGCAAGGCCGCTGCAGCCGTTAAACGTCACCAGAAGCGTATTTCAAAAGATATCATGCGGCATAACCGCCTGTATTAGTCCGTTCGGCTTGTTCCGGGCCATTCATCAATATGTCTGCACTCAAACAACGCATTAATGAGCATGTGAAATCCGCCATGCGCGAGAAGGCAAAGCAACGCCTCAGCATCTTGCGCCTGATCATGGCTGCTATTAAACAGCGGGAAGTGGATGAGCGTGTGGAACTTGATGACACCCAGGTCCTGGCCGTGCTGGACAAGATGGTTAAACAACAGCGGGATTCCATCGAACAATTCAACAAGGCAGGCCGCGACGATCTGGTTAAAAAAGAAACCAGTGAACTGAAGGTCATACAGGAATTTATGCCGACACCACTGACTGACGATCAAATTGTACAGCTTATTAGCGGAGCCATCAGCGAATCAGGTGCATCCAGCATCCAACACATGGGCAAGGTCATGGCCATCCTCAAACCAAAGGTCCAGGGCCAGGCAGACATGGGCAAGGTCAGTAGTCTGGTAAAGCAGCAACTCAGTTAATCAAGGGCTCAGCGCCCGACAAGTGATTGATCTGTGCGATGGTCATCGACCGCGTTTATAATTAAGAGCTATGTCTGGCCGAATCCCGCAAAATTTTATCGATGACCTCATTAGCCGAACCGATATCGTTGGACTGATAGACGGCTTTGTGCCGCTACGCAAGGCAGGTAGTAATTATCAGGCCCTTTGCCCCTTTCACGACGAGAAGTCCCCGTCATTTACCGTCACTCAGGACAAGCAGTTTTATCACTGCTTCGGTTGTGGCGCGAACGGTACGGCTATTTCATTTCTAATGGAATACAACCGCATGGAGTTTGTCGAGGCGGTCGAGGAACTGGCCGCACGTGCCGGACTTGAAATCCCCCGGCAAGCCGGCCATGCCAGCAAAGACAGTAGGCTCTCTGAACTGTATGAACTGCTGGAACTGGTCGCGCAGTTTTATTGCCGGCAACTACGCGAACACCCACAGGCACAACGTGCCGTTGAGTACCTCAAGCACCGGGGTCTCTCTGCTGAACTCGCTGACAGATTTGAACTGGGTTATGCCGCGCCGGGCTGGGACAATTTAATCAGCGCATTGGGGAAATCGGACGCCGCCCAGCAACGCCTTGCCAGGGCAGGCATGATCATCCAGCGGGACAAAGGCGGTTATTACGACCGCTTTCGGGACCGCATCATGTTTCCCATCCGTGATCAACGCGGCCGGGTCATCGGCTTTGGAGGACGGGTACTCGACGATGGCGAGCCGAAATACCTGAACTCACCGGAGACGCCGATTTATCACAAGGGCAACGAATTATATGGTCTCTACCAGGCACGGCATGCGAACAAGGAGATTAATCGACTGTATGTCGTTGAGGGTTATATGGATGTGCTGGCACTGGTGCAGCACGATGTCACGAATGTCGTTGCGACACTGGGTACCGCTGCCACCAGTGATCAGCTTGAGCGACTGTTTCGCAGCACCGCACAAATTGTGTTCTGCTTTGACGGCGATACGGCCGGCCGCAAGGCTGCCTGGCGGGCACTGCAGACCAGCTTGCCACTGTTACGTGATGGTCGACAAGTCTATTACAGGTTTATTCCCCAGGGCGAAGACCCTGACAGCTTTATACGTCAACATGGCAAGCAGCAATTTGAGGACGACAGCCATTTCCTGTGTTTGTCTGATTATCTCCTGCAGGAACTCACAAAGGACTTTAACCCGATTATCATGGAGCATAAAGGCAAGCTGCTGCATGATATTTCGCCTTATTTAAAAAAATTGCCAACTGGCAACCTGAAGCAATTGCTCGTGCGTGAAGTTGCCAAACTGGCAGATACCGAGCCCGACAGTCTAGAGCGTCAACTGCAACAGAGCCGTGATCAAGCCAGCCGCCCGACGACCTTGAAAGCACAGAACAAAGGAGAAAGAAGCCTGCTTGCTCAAACCATCAGGCTACTACTACGCCGCCCAAAACTGGCTTTACACATCGCCGACCCAAAAGACATGACGGAGCTGGATCTGCCTGGCGCTGATTTTCTTGCCGAGGTCATTAAACTTATACATCAGAATACCGATATTAGCTGTGCAGGTATTATTGAAAACTGGCGCGGAAGCAAATACGAACAACGATTATCAGAGCTTGCCACGGCATCTGCATCCCCTTATGAAAAAGATGAGGAAGTTTTCAATACCGATGAATATCTGGAATCTGAATTTGCAGGCGCAGTAAATCAATTACAGGAATTATCAAGAAAGCGAAAAATAACAAATTTTGGTAAGCCTGAAAATCTGTCTGATGAGCAAAAATCCCTGCTGCGAAATCTTAATCCTGCCGCCAGATCAGTCTCGAAAGATTGATACAAGCCGCGTCCACGGCAGATTATAGTTATCTGATAGACAAATCCATCTGGATTGGCACGCAGTAATATGTTATACTTTCTGATTGTTTTTTTGCGTTTTAATCAGGCAATCAACCGCTTATAGGACTATTTTGAGAGACATACCGCAAATGACGTCAGTCGAAGAACCGATTATAAAACAAGACGAGCAATCCCTGCTCAAACTCCTGATCGCGAAGGGGAAGGAACAGGGTTACCTGACCTATCACGAGGTCAACGATCACCTGCCCGACGATATTGTCGATCCCGAGCAAATAGAAGACATCGTCAATATGATTAATGAGCTGGGAATCGAAGTACATGAGAGCCCACCTGATCTGAGCCTGATCATGACAGAAAAGACCGAAGGGCCCGATGAGGACGCCGCAGCAGAAGCTGCCGCTGCCCTGCTTAGCGTCAATAATGAGTTCGGTCGAACCACTGATCCTGTGCGTATGTACATGCGCGAAATGGGAACTGTCGACCTGTTGACTCGTGAAGGTGAAATCAAGATCGCAAAACGTATAGAGGAAGGTATCAACCAGGTCCTCAGCGCATTGTCGCAATATCCGGAGACTATCAAGGCCCTGCTTGACGCGCATCAGCTTGTTGAGAGCGGGCAGATGAAACTTGCCGACGTTATTGTTGGTTTTAACAACCACGAAGAATATCCCGACAGTGGTGTGATACCACAGAACATAGCAGCCAAGAATGGCACTGCTGACAGCGATTCAGAAGATGAAGATGATGCACCGGAACCCACTATCGATCTGGAAGAAGTACGGGCACAGATCAAAGATCTCAGTGAAAAATATATAAAACTCAGCAAGGCAATCAAGCGCAATGGCAAGGCCCATAAAAAGACACAGATCATACAGGAAAAACTTACTGATACATTCATGTATTTACGACTGTCGCCGAAGTTCATTGTCATTTTAACATTTAATATTAGAAAGCTTATCGACCTTATCCGCAAAACTGAACGTGACATCATCAAACTTTGTGTCAAGCAATCCAATATGACACGCAAGGAATTTATCGCTTCCTTCCCTGGCAATGAAACCAGGACCGAATGGGTTAAAGAACTTATAAACAGTAACAAGCCTTATGCAAATAACCTTGAATTAGTCCAGGATGAAATTATCAGAGCACAGAAAAAACTGGCCACGGGGTTCGACAATAAACTGCTGGGCATTTTTGATATGAAAGAGATCAACCGTAAGATCTCTATCGGTGAGGCGAAAGCACGCCGGGCCAAAAAAGAGATGGTTGAAGCTAATCTGCGTCTGGTTATTTCCATTGCGAAGAAGTACACCAATCGCGGTTTGTTATTCCTCGACCTTATCCAGGAAGGTAATATTGGCTTGATGAAGGCCGTAGATAAATTTGAGTACCGCCGCGGCTACAAGTTCTCGACCTATGCTACCTGGTGGATACGCCAGGCAATTACCCGATCTATTGCAGACCAGGCACGTACTATACGTATACCGGTCCACATGATTGAAACAATCAACAAATTAAACCGGATATCACGCCAGATCCTGCAAGAGATGGGCAGAGAACCAACACCGGAAGAGTTGGCGCAGAAAATGGAAATGCCTGAAGACAAGGTACGTAAAGTCCTGAAGATAGCAAAGGAACCGATCTCCATGGAAACACCTATAGGTGATGATGACGATTCACATTTGGGTGATTTTATCGAGGATGGTAATACCCAGGCGCCAGTCGATTCGGCCGGCTTTGAAGGGCTATGCCGGGCGACAAAAGTGGCATTGGAAGGGCTTACCCAGAGAGAAGCCAAGGTACTGCGTATGCGTTTTGGTATTGAAATGAATACGGATCACACACTCGAAGAAGTCGGCAAACAGTTCGATGTTACACGCGAGCGTATCCGTCAAATTGAAGCCAAGGCTCTGCGGAAATTACGGCACCCATGCCGTTCAGACGAGCTGCAGACATTTCTTGATTAAAATATATTACAAGGGGTCAATTGTCAGCCCCTTGTTTTTCATGAATGTAATCCAATACTTTATTCTTTATAATCCTTTGCTCATTGCCAGTTATCTTCACCGGGGCCTGTAGCTCAGTTGGTTAGAGCCGCGGACTCATAATCCGTTGGTCGTAGGTTCAAGTCCTACCGGGCCCACCATTTAAATCAATAGGTTACGTTAATTAATTCTGTCTCGAAAAATCTATTGCGTCTGGCAATGGCAGTGGTTTGGCGTAATAATATCCTTGAGCATATGTACATTTCATATAACCAAGTTGTTTCACGTCTTCTTTGCTTTCAACACCTTCAGCTACAGTTTCTAAATCCATTGCCCTGGCAAGGTTAATTGAAGCTTTGACGATCTGCATACTGTTTGGATCTTCTAGCATGCGGCTGATAAAACTTAGATCAATCTTGATATCATCAACTGGAAAATTCTGCAAATGACTAAGACTTGAATAGCCTGTGCCAAAATCATCTAATGACACATGAAAGCCCAGATCCCTCAAATCAGATAATATATGCTGCGTAATTTCCGCTTCTTCTATCAATGCAGTCTCCGTAACTTCCAGCTTGATATTTTCCGGATCAACTTGTGCTTTACGAAGAATGTTTACAAATTGCTCTGTATCACCCGCTCTGGCCAGTTGACGAGCTGATAAATTAACACTGATGAACAATGGTGCCTGTTTAGAAGAATTACGGGAAGACTTGTTTAGTTTTTTGAAATCGCGGCAAGCCTGTTCTAAAACCCAAATACCGATAGGAAGAATCTGACCCGTGTTCTCTGCAATATTTAAGAATTGCATGGGTAGAATTAATCCATCATCTGGATGCATCCAACGAATTAAAGCTTCAAAGCCAACTAATTGTTCATCTTCGATTAATATAATTGGTTGGTAATAGAGTATAAATTGATCTTGCTTTAGAGCTACATTGATGTCTGATGCTTTACGAACATGCTCGATTAAATTCTTTTGCGTATCAGATAAGGCTTGTTCGCTTTTACTTGTCTTTATGGAAAGTAAATCTTTTCCTATAAGTTTGTAGTAGGTGTGCCTAAACCGTTTCAGCACTAAGCGAAGAATATGTTCGATTATTGGGTTGCCATTAGCAAGTTCAGTATCAATTAAATCACGATCGATGCGAATTAGACGAGTTTCTTCAAGGGCTGTAGCAGTCGCTGTGCGTGGCTCATTGTCGATAAGCGCTATTTCCCCAAAGAGGTCGCCTTCTTCGAGTATGATTATTCTGTAAAACTTACTATCCTTGCGTGTCGAGATATCGATACTACCGCTTTCGATAAGGAATGCGCAATCTCCTTTATCGCCCTCTTGAAAGATTTGCTCCCCAGACTGATAAGTTAAATGCTCGAGACTTTCAAACATATCCCTACTCCATGTTTATACAATATTAGCTGAACAACACCAGGAAATTATAGTACAAAACCAGTCACATATTGATGATTTACCATGCGAGTTTCAAGTTAATGTTTTCGATAGATCACGCCTCAATACTATGCAAGCGGTCTTCCGGATGCTCATCCTCTTTCTTAATATCCTCCTGCAATTCGGTCAGTCCGTAAAAGATTGCTTGATAGCTTTTATATCCTTCCCGTAGTGAGCAAGCAGATCGCCAAACGTCTTGATCTGTTCCAGCGTCTGAATACATGAAGTGATAGAATCCTGCCATTGTCATGTATCGATTTTCATATTTGTCCTCACGAGAGGACAGTACAAGGGGTAGGCCGCAGATATACTAATAGTGTGATATCGATCACGAACCAGCAATGAATACCTGAAGTACCTCCATCATAAGCCGATAAAAGCATTAGTCCCATAAAAAGGAGTATTTAACGAAAGAAACCTCCGTTACAGATAAAATCCCACCCCCCAGGGCATCAAACAATATTGTAATTCTGTAGCGGTGGTTTCTTTAACCATCTATCCCCATTTCGGCAAGAGTTTGTGGCGACTCGGTACTTTTCTGGAACCGAGTCCTAATGCGCAAAGTTGCGCAACCTCACAAACAGATGCGACAGAAAAACCAAATAGAGATATTTCATTATTTGGTGAAACCAGTAATATATACAATACGAATAATCAGGTAACCATACTGTCAGGTAATTGCAAAAACCAGACGACTTGCACCTCGATAAAATGACTGTTTCCCGCTGGTAGCAAAGTTCAAGATTCAGGCCGAAAGGAAAGCGGAGGGAATCCTAGAATCCGCACCGGATTGAAAATGGAGCGCGTGAACGGGTAGCTCTGACAGATATCAGCAACCTATCCTTTCACTCAGCCCCGCCTTGTGCGGGGTTTTTTATCTTCATAGGCGTGTCCCATGAAGGTCCTTATGATTTGCCCACCTGGTCACGTATTTCACCTATATATGAATGACCTTCGAGAATCCGAATAGCAAAATAATACCGGGCAGACTGAAAAAAAGCACCCGAAAAGAGCGCCTGGTAGATATCCATATCAATAAAAAAGGTTCCTGACCCTTGTGTCTGCACCGGCTGATATCGCTTTATTTACATTGTTATTTCAGTAAATAAAATTATGACCGATAAAATGAATAACCTGTCTGGATTTTTATTGATAGCGCACGCGCCCAAACAGGTAATTTAATACCAGGAGCCTGTCCGGGAATAGAAGCCGTAGCGAGGGAAAGCTGTTTTGAGTCGGATTTTTTCATAATGTGAGGCGAATAGCACCGCTATTTAACGAATATTATGGGGAAATCCGACCAAAATCAGCTGTTCCGCAGCAGGCTTTCTATTCCCGGACAGACTCCTGGCTATCACGTAGGCAGGATTTGGCAACATGGGCAGTACACAAACCGTCGATACAAAAAAGCAGTTACCGGCTGCTGAAGCAGCGACCGCCGAAGAACAGCCATTTGCTAATGGCTGGTTCAAGATTATCGTTCCCAGCAACGGTTCGCATGCCTATATCAAAAAAATAGTGGGCCATGTCGGCGCGGGTAAAGCTGTTGAAAGCGCTGACATTCTCAAAAAGCTAAAGCAGTTAAAAGTAATCCATGGTATCGATGTGAATGCCATAGAAGAGTTACTCAAACTGGTTGAACTTGATGAAATCCCTGAGGCTCCATATTCCATCGCAAACACTGATGTCGTGCATGGCGAAAACGGTTCTATCACATGGTGTATTGATGGGGTCGAAAATCAGGAATCTGAAATACGTGTTGTTCCAGGCATGCAGATCGCTACTCGTTTACTGGCAACTACGGGCAAGCCTGGAAAAAACGTTTATGGTAAAAAGAAGCAACCACGCCAGGGCTTCGAAATGCAATTAGATGTCGGTGAAGGTATTCTTCGCATTCAGGAAAAGAGTGACGAGGTTGTTTATCTGGCAGGATTTGCCGGTGTCATCAAGCATGAATCCAACACTCTGTCAATTGATCCACAACTAAGCCTGTCCGATGACAGGATGCAAGCCCATATGGATATATACCTTGATGCAATTGACAAGACAGATCGAAAAACCAGTTATGATGACATCCTGGCAACACTGGAATTCGCCGGCATCAAATACGGGATCATTGAGAATAATATCAAAGCAGTTTTTGCCAATACCGATGGCTCTAAACGTCTTGTTAAAAACATATTGGTTGTGCAAGGGAAAGTGCCGATCAATGGCGAAGATGCAGTCATTGAATGGTACCTGCAACCAGATACTGAAGACTCTGCACAACTTGCCGTTTTGCCGGGCCAGCTAATTGCTAGCCGTACACCGCCGACCGGGGCGCAAGCCGGTATTGATATCTATGAGGAAGAGTTAGCGGCTCAGGATGGCGTCATTAATAATCTTGAGGCTGGTACGGGCGTGTTGCTAACCGAGGTCGACGGACGTTATGAATACCGGGCACAATGGCTTGGGACTGTCGAAGTCGAGTCAGATAGTATAACTGTCAAATCGAACATTGTTATATCCAATGACAAGATGGAAGTAACGATGAATTTATTTGCCGCCACAACGGGCAAGGAAGGGACAGTAGTATCCTGGGAGCATGTCATGATCACATTGAATGAATACGGCATCACTTATGGCATCCAGGAAAAAGCCATTAAGTCGGCACTGCAACAGCTAACAGACAGTCATCAGTCACACATTAAGTTTCTCGTAGCAAAGGGAAAAGAACCGGTTCATGGACAGGACGCTGTCATAACATGGCATTTGCAGTTGCATGATACAGTTCCCAAACAACGCACTGTTTTGCCTGGCCAGTTGATAACGACACGCGAGCCGCCCACTCGGCCACAACCCGGTTTTGACGTTTATATGGAAGAATTACCTGCACAAGAAGGTGTTGACACACTATTTTCGTACAGTTCGGGTATAGCTGAAACAAAGGTTGATAAACATTATGAATACCGGGCCAAATGGTTGGGGATTGTTGAAAAGGATTCAGGCACCTTAACCGTCACATCAAACGTAACCATATCTGAAAACAACATGCAGGTGACTATGGATCTATTCCCTTCTTCAGCCGGCAGGGAAGGTGGAGAGGTGTTATTGGAGCATGTATTAACATCATTGAGTGCACAAGGCATCCGGTTTGGTATTCAGGAAAAGGAAATCAACGCGGCACTGGAGCAAATGAAAAGCAGCCATGAACCACATAATGCCCTGCTGGTCGCTCAAGGCCGCCCGCCACGACATGGGGTCGATGCAAAGCTGGAACTGGATCAACAACTCACAGCAGGCAAGTTACTGGAAAATGGCAAGATTGACTTCTATGAGAGATCCTATCCCTGGAACGTGAATGCAGGACAATCAATAGGACGGCTGATACTGCCAAAGCGTGAGAAAGAAGGGATGTCTGTGTTGTCAGAACTGATCAAGGCAAGCCCGCCTGCAGACATCAAACTGGAACTGGAAGGTATTAAAAAGGAAGCCAACGGTACGCTACGCGTTGAACAGGACGGCATACTATTAGTTAACGGATACAATTTAAAAGTATCAGACAGCCTCGTGATTAGTGGTAATGTTTGTCAAGAGACTGGCAATATTCACTCTAACACCACGGTATTGGTTAATGGCTATGTTGAAGCTGGATTTACTTTAAAGGCCAAAGGTGATGTCATTGTGAAGGACAATGTTGAAGACGCATCAGTTAAGAGCAACGGTAGTGTTTTGATAAAGGGAGGTATTCGAGGCTCTCACTGTAAAGTGGTTTGCCAGGGAAACATTACGGCCGGTTTTGCCGAAAATGCGATACTGAAGACAAAAGCGGATATTACCATTAAAACCAGCATCATTGGCTGTGATACACATAGCCAGGGTATGGTATATGTGGGTAATGCCCACGCCAAGAAAAGCACGTTGGTTGGCGGCATCACTCGGGCGTTCAAAGGTGTCGAAGCGGCTGTGGTAGGAACCGACAGTTATCAAAAAACGGTAATTGAAGCAGGCCTGGGCCCTGATTTTATGAAACTGTTCAAGCAATTGTCCGCGGAGCTTCAAGCAAAGGAAACCTCTTTGAACACCCTGCAACGGGCCCATGATCGCTATCCGCAACAGAAAAAACCGGGACAAGAGGAATTGTTTGAAAAGCTTATTAATACCCTTGATACCACGAGAAAAGAATATGACGATATGTTCTCCCGGCATAAGGCATTACAGGAGCAGATTGAAATATCAAAAAAAACAAAAGTTATTATTCATAAACGTGTTTATCCCGGCGTGTGGATTCATATCCTCGACAAAATTTACCAGGTCACCGAGGAAAAAAATGCAGGAGTATTCCATCTGGACGATGCTGAACACATTATCTTTGAGGTGACCTAGCTAGCCCGCATATTGCACGAGTACGCTGGAAATCGGGCCGAAACATAAATTTGGCAATGGTTTAAGCGTTTTTGACAAAAGTATAATTTGTACCGAGCCCATCGCTTGGCGAACCCTCTCTTATTCTGATTCAACAGATTAAATAAGTCATTTTCAACTTGAAAGTGGCAATTGTACCGTTAACGTACCTAACAAAATCAATGAGTTACAACTACTTTCATGCAAGAGACTGTTTTAAAAGAGAATATTCCTGAAATTGGAAATAGTGCTAATTTAATACCAAATTGGTTATTAAGA
>JADFPU010000078.1 GCA_022562175.1 Pseudomonadota bacterium
CGTTCAGCAACCATAGATAATGTTAAATATTTTCAAACAAACTCCCCTCTCGACTTTGGCTGGAAAACATGTTCCATACGTTTTCAACCACTTACGTCCTGTAAGTGTTCCTGCGTCGTTCTACCGACAACACACCCCACCAAGGGGGTACCGAGGTCCATGTTGTCGACCCCTGCCATTTCCCGGTGGGAGAGGAAGTAATATGTCTTATTCCGAGTTCAGGTTATCTATATATTCACGGACATAGACGACAAGATGTTGCAACCACTTTGGACCCCTTCACATGACAGGATAGAACAGGCCAACATAACGGCCTTCAGCAGGCAGGCTGAAGCACAATGGAATATTAGCTGTCCTGACTATCAATCTCTTTATCAATGGTCTATCGATCAGCCTGAGCAGTTTTGGCAATCACTCTGGACCTTTAGCGATGTGATTGCCGAAACACGTGGAGATGTTGTGCTCGAACACGGCAAGCTGATGCCGGGGGCAAACTGGTTTCCCCAGGCAAGACTCAACTACGCAGAAAACCTGCTGCGTCATAATAATAATGACACCGCAATCGTCTTTTGGGGGGAAGATAAAATAACACGTTCTGTCAGCTGGGCCGAACTAAATGCACAGGTATCCAGGCTTGCTCAGGCACTGAAAGCTGTTGGTATCACACAAGGCGATCACATTGCAGGCTATATGCCGAATATCCCTGAGACAATTATAGCCATGCTTGCAACCACCAGCATCGGCGCAGTGTGGTGCTCATGCTCGCCGGACTTCGGTGCACAAGGCATGTTGGACAGGGTCAGTCAAATCAAACCCAAGGTGCTGTTTACCGCTGATGGCTATTTCTATAACGGTAAACAATTTGATTCCTTATCGGTGGTTCAAGCTATCGCGGCCGGTTTGCCTTCACTACAGCACATTGTGGTAGTGCCTTATGTAGCTGATGAGCCAAAAATACCTGCCGGGATTAAACAGGCGACTACACTGGATACGTTTATCGATGGCTATCAGGCAACTACACTCCAGTTCACCCAACTGGCTTTTGCTCATCCGCTGTTTATTATGTTTTCTTCAGGCACCACAGGCATCCCAAAATGTATTGTGCACAGTGTTGGCGGAACCCTGTTGCAGCACCTGAAAGAACATCAATTACACGCTGATATCAAACCGGCAGATCGCCTGTTTTATTTCACGACATGCGGCTGGATGATGTGGAACTGGCTGGTTTCCGGTCTGGCCTCGACTGCCACGATCATGCTCTATGACGGTTCACCGTTTCATCCTGATGCCAATATACTGTTCGACTACGCTGACGCGGAAAGCATTAGCCATTTTGGTGTGTCTGCAAAATTCATTGATGCCATCAACAAAGCAGGACTTGACCCTGCCAGTACACACAAGCTTGATTCATTGCGGACAATATTTTCAACCGGCTCAACACTGACACCTGAAAGCTTTGATTTTGTCTACAACAATATCAAGCGAGATGTCTGCCTTTCATCTATCTCCGGTGGTACTGACATTCTCTCCTGTTTTGCCGTGGGCAATCCGACCTTGCCGGTTTATCAGGGTGAACTGCAATGCCGTGCACTTGGCATGAAAGTGGAAGTTTTTGACGAAGACGGTCAGCCTGTAGTGGGAAAAAAGGGAGAACTGGTCTGTACAACTCCTTTCCCGTCCATGCCAACAGGGTTTTGGAACGATCCTGATAACAAGAAATACCTGGCTGCTTATTTTGAAAAATATCCGGGTGTGTGGAGCCATGGCGATTTTGTCGAACTCACAACACATAATGGCCTTATTATTTACGGACGATCAGATACGGTACTCAACCCGGGTGGTGTGCGCATAGGTACGGCGGAGATCTATCGTCAGATAGAGAGAGTAGATGAAGTTCTCGAAAGTCTGGTGATTGGGCAAGAATGGCAGGACGATATACGCATCGTGTTGTTTGTGATATTGCGTGACAGGTTAATGCTCAATGAAGACATCATCAGCAAGATCAGGCAAACCATCCGCAGCAATACCACAGCCAGACATCTGCCGGCAAAAATCATTCAGGTTAATGATATCCCGCGCACCAAAAGCGGCAAGATCATGGAACTGGCGGTGAGAAATGTCGTGCATAACCAGCCAGTCACCAATAAAGAGGTCATGGCAAACCCACAATCACTGGCACTGTTCAAGAATATCGCAGAGCTGAAATCATAGGCATTTATTACCTGGAGTCTACTTAATAAATCTGATGATATACGGGTAACGATACTTGTTGCCGTCATTGGCCTTAACAGCGGCTATGATAGTCATAACAAGATCATAAACACTAAACAGCATGATGAAAAAGAAGCCAATTAATATGAACATCAGCATGATCGATATAACAAATGCGATGGTCATGGTCAGTTGAAAATTAAGCGCCTCTCTACCCTGATCATCGACAAATGATGATTCATTTCTTTTTATCAGCCAGATAATCAGCGGACCGAGAACATTAGCAAAGGGCAAAACAAAGCCAAAACCTATATAGCTGAAAATGCCTGCCAGCGCCGCCAAATGACACAGCATAGCCCAAAGGCGGGCATCCTTATCAGGGCTGCTGTCTGCCACCTCAATCTCTTCGTTCATACATCACGTATCGGCACGACTATGATTGGCGATATTTACAGATGTTGATATTCATCACTTCACCTTATACAAATAAATTCCTATTGCTCTTGCTCATCATCTTCCTCTTCATCTTCCTCTTCATCAGCTTTTATTTTTTCCTCTAACTCTTTATCGGCTCTCACCCTCGTGCCTGGCGCAGCCTTATCCAGCCAGCCGCGTATACGTTTACTCAGCACATCTTCCAAACCGGTAAAGTAATGATCCGCCCCTTCGATCACAAGCTGGTGATATGTGCGCCTGCCTTGTTTTCTGCCTGCCAATCTTCTGTCATCCGCCAGTCGGATAACTTCAGCAAAATCACGGCTGCCATATATATCCAGTACCGGTATATTAATTCTCTCCAGCGCGCGCAACAATTTAATGGTGGGATTGAGGAACTTCTGCGCCTGCAGGCTGATGCCGACAAACGCCGCTATCCGGCTTTTTTTGGTTCTAGCCAGAAACTCTGCTGCGGTAGCGGCTCCGAAGCTATGGCCAATGATCGCTATATTCAGAAATTTCCTCTGCCGAAGGTATTGAACCGCAGACTGGATCCGACTGATCCCTACCGTAATGGTTTTACCATACTCAGACAGTGGTTGATCCGGTGCTAACACTGGCATCTGAATTGAAAGCGTTGCCCAGCCTATGTTCGGCAATCTGTTACGCAACGGCGCGATAACATTAGGCCAGTCGGCGTGAGCGCCCATGCCATGCACGATGATCACAGCGCCCTGCGATTTATCGGTGAGCTGTTCATTGAATAAGGTCAAGAACTGGCTGCCCCTGGCCTTCAACCAGATAACCTCCCCATCTTGCACTTTCTCCGCCAGGTTTACTGACATCGTTTGCTCATAACTATCATCATCCATGGCGACAGACACCGACCATGAGACAGTCAGGAGCAGACATAGACAGGCAGATTTAATCATGTTTATGGCGTTCATTTATAAACTCTACAGGTTTAACATAGGCTGACAATATATATCATATATAAACCGGGGAAGCTCTTGAATAAGTCCATAAGGTCTTCTGTATCAATGAAAATATACTGCTTAATGATGCCCTGATGGTTGGCGCTGTACCCACTGATCGGGTAAAGTGCGGGATTCATTTATCTCAGTCAAATTCGCAGTCAGGTATGAATAATTTCATTATAGCGCCGTCTATTCTCGCCGCAGACATGGCCCGGCTTGGCGAAGAGGCCAAAGCTGTGCTGGCGGCGGGTGCTGACTTCATACACGTTGATGTCATGGATAATCATTACGTGCCGAACCTTACATTCGGGCCGATAGTGGTCGAGGCCTTAAAAAACTATGGCATCACTGCACCGCTTGACGTACATCTTATGGTCAAGCCGGTAGATGGCATTATCCCGGAATTTGTCAGCGCCGGTGCTGACTACATCAGTTTCCACCCGGAAGCGAGCGAACACATCGACCGTAGCCTGCAACTGATTCGGGATCTGGGTTGTAAAACCGGGCTGGTGTTCAACCCGGCAACACCTCTGGACTACCTGCAACACGTGTTGGATAAACTGGACATGGTGTTGTTAATGTCCGTCAACCCCGGTTTTGGTGGACAGAGTTTTATTCCCTCATCACTGGACAAGCTCGAGCAGGTGCGCAAGATGATAGATAGCTCCGGCCGGAACATCCGCCTGGAAATAGATGGCGGTGTCAAAGTCGATAATATCCGCATGATAGCCGAGGCCGGCGCAGACACCTTTGTTGCCGGCTCCGCCATCTTTGCCGGCAACGATTATGCAGCCACCATCAGCAAGATGCGCGAACAACTCGCTGACATCAATCAATAAACCACAAAAAGCAGCGCATGGCCTTTCATGACTATAATATGGTTGTTGATACACTGACTGCTCAACCACACATGATCTAATCCGTGACTATTATCAGCAACGACGAATTTAATACATTTGCCGCGCAAGGATATAACCATATCCCTGTTGTGCGTGAGGTTCTTGCAGATCTTGATACCCCGTTAAGTGCCTACATGAAGCTGGCTTCCGGCTCACGCAGCTATCTGCTGGAATCTGTCCAGGGCGGAGAAAAGTGGGGCCGCTATTCCATTATCGGTCTGACGGCCAATACTGTGCTGCGTGTCAGCGATGATATCATCACAATTGAAGTGGGCAGTAAAACCATCTCTGAAAAACAGACAACTGATCCGTTCGCTGAAATAGATAATTTTCTAAAGCAATACCGTGTGCCTGATATCAAAGGCTTGCCCAGATTTAGCGGCGGACTGGTCGGCTATTTTGGCTATGATTGTGTGCGCTATATAGAACCCCGCCTTGGCGCTGGCAGCAAGCAAGATCCGTTAGCTTGCCCGGATATCATGTTAATGGTTTCAGATCGGATCGTTGTGTTTGATAACGTCAGAGGCAAACTGATGATTATTGTCCATGCCGACCCATCGCAGGACGATGCTTATGCCAAGGCGCAGTATGATCTGGATATGCTGGTAAACAAACTCACGACGACGGTTATAGACAATAGCAAAATTGAAAGCCCACGAACTGTCAACGAAGATGATTTTGTATCCGGATTCACTCAGGAGGACTACCAGCAAGCAGTCGCCAAAATAAAGGATTACATCGTCGAGGGTGATGTCATGCAGGTGGTCCTGTCGCAACGTCTCTCCATCCCTTATCATGCGCCGCCGCTTAATCTTTATCGTGCTTTGCGTAGCATGAACCCTTCACCTAATATGTTTTATATAAACTTTGATGAATTTCAGGTGGTAGGCGCCTCACCGGAAATCCTGGTCAGGCTGGAGGACGACACTGTCACCGTGCGACCCATCGCCGGAACCCGTCCACGGGGCAAGAACGATGTTGAAGACAAACAACTTGAAGATGAGCTGCTCGCTGATCCGAAAGAACTGGCAGAGCACTTGATGCTGATAGACCTGGGTCGCAATGACATCAGCCGTGTCAGCAAGACCGGCAGCGTGAAAGTCACCGAAAAAATGATCATCGAGCGTTACTCGCATGTCATGCACATTGTTTCAAATGTCATCGGCAAACTCGACGACGCTTACAATGCCATTGATGTGTTACGTGCCACATTCCCGGCGGGTACCGTCTCCGGCGCGCCAAAAATTCGCGCGATGGAAATCATTGATGAACTCGAACCGGTCAAGCGCGGTGTCTATGCCGGTGCCGTTGGCTACCTTTCCTGGAAAGGCAATATGGATACAGCGATTGCCATCCGCACTGCTGTGATTAAAAATAATATCCTGCATATTCAGGCAGGAGCAGGTATTGTGGCGGACTCAGTACCAGAAAGAGAATGGGAAGAGACCATGAGTAAAGGCCGCGCCATCTTTCGCGCCGTGTCCATCGCAGAGAATGGTTTGATTTAAATAACTATGTTATTGATGATCGATAATTACGACTCGTTTACCTACAACCTGGTGCACTATTTTGGGGAACTGGGCGAACATGTCAGTGTTTTTCGCAATGACAAGATCAGTATAGAAAAAATTGAACAACTGGCACCGGCTCGTATTGTGCTGTCACCCGGCCCCTGCACACCTAATGAAGCTGGCATCTCAATCGATGTCATCAAACACTTTAAAGATAAACTGCCTATCCTGGGCGTTTGTCTGGGACACCAGAGCATCGGTCAGGCCTTTGGCGGACGTATTGTGCATGCCAATAAAATCATGCACGGCAAGACTTCCGAGATCTATCACAACAACACTGATGTGTTTAAGGGACTGGAGATACCTTTTACTGCGACGCGTTACCATTCCCTGGTAGTAGAACAGGAAACATTACCTGATTGCCTGGAGAAAACGGCCTGGACGCAAGATGAGAACGGCAAACCAGCAGAGATTATGGGCTTGCGGCATAAGGAATATCCTGTCTATGGTGTGCAATTCCATCCTGAATCAATCCTCACTGCCTATGGTCACGAACTATTGGAAAATTTTCTTTCTCTATCAGACTGAAATATGGACATACAAACAGCTATCGCCCGGGTAATCGACAAGCAGGATCTTTCTGCTGACGACATGCAGTCTGTGATGCACAACATCATGCGAGGCGAGGCGAGCAACGCACAGATTGGCGGCTTCCTGGTCGGCCTGCGCATGAAAGGCGAGACGGTTGAAGAAATTGCGGCGGCGGCAAGTGTTATGCGTGAACTCGCCTGCAGGGTCAATATCGATCATGCACATCTGGTGGATATCGTCGGCACCGGAGGAGATGGCAGCAATACGTTCAATATCTCGACGACCTCTGCCTTTGTTATTGCGGCGGCCGGCGCCAAGGTTGCCAAACATAATAACCGCTCCGTCTCCAGTAAATCCGGTAGCGCTGATGTATTAGAGGCCGCTGGTGTTAAACTCGAACTGACGCCTGAGCAGGTAGCCGAATGTGTGGACAAGATAGGGATTGGATTTATGTTCGCACCGTTACATCATGCTGCCATGAAACATGCAATCGGTCCTCGACGCGAACTGGCCACGCGCACGATATTTAATCTACTCGGCCCACTGACCAATCCGGCTGAAGTACCTAACCAGTTGATGGGTGTATTCGATGGCGATCTGATCGTGCCGCTTGCCGAAGTCCTGCAAAAACTCGGCAGCAAACATGTGATGGTGGTCCATTCAGAAGACGGCATGGATGAAATCAGCATCTCTGCGCCGACAAATGTAGCAGAACTCAAAAACGGCACAATAACAAGCTATCAAATTAGCCCGGAACAATTTGGCCTGAGTAGAAGCAGCCTGTCAGAAATCACCGTGAACGATCCCAGCCAAAGCCTTGAGATGATGCATGCGGTTCTGGACAACCAGGCGGGCGCCTGCAAGGATATCGTTTTACTTAACGCCGGCGCGGCTATCTACACGGCTGGCTTGTGCCCGGACCTCGGTAATGGCATCCGCAGGGCGGACGAAGTGATCAGCAACGGCATCGCCAGACAAAAGCTCAATGAGCTTGTCCGCCTGACAAGCGAATTACCGAAGCTGCTTTAACCGTCTCTGGTGAATACTATGCAAGACACACCAGATATCCTTAAAAAGATCCTGGCCAGAAAGCAGCAGGAAATCGCTGATCGGAAAAACACGGTGCCTCTGGATGAATTGAAACAACGCCTTGCAGATGCACCTCCTCAACGTGACTTCTACCATGCCATCAGCAGTAAAATCGACCAAGGCCTGGCCGCTGTAATTGCCGAGATCAAAAAGGCATCACCGAGCAAGGGTGTCATTCGCGAAGACTTTGATCCCACCGAGATCGCCAAGTCCTATGAAAAAGGCGGTGCGTGCTGCCTGTCTGTCTTGACCGATATTGATTTTTTCCAGGGCAGTGATGACGCCCTGCAGCAAGCAAGAAATGCCTGCACACTACCCATCCTGCGCAAGGATTTTATGATCGACCCCTATCAAATCATTGAAGCAAAAGTCATTGGTGCGGATTGCATATTACTGATCGTCTCGGCGCTGACAGACAAGCAACTGCAGGAACTGGCCGGCACAGCCAGCGAAGCAGGACTGGACATACTGGTCGAAGTGCATAACCGTGAAGAACTTGAACGCGGCATGATGTTACGCACCCCGCTGATAGGTATTAACAATCGTGATCTCAGAACATTCGAAACCAGCCTCGACACAACTATCGGACTGCTAACGGACATGCCCGCAGACCGCACCGTAGTGACTGAAAGTGGTATTCATAGCCGGGAAGATGTATCTCTCATGCGCAAACATGGTGTCAATTCATTCCTGGTTGGCGAAGCCTTCATGGCAGCAGCCGAGCCCGGCGAGAAACTAAAGGAACTGTTCGCCTGACATCATCTCAGGCCTGTGTTAACCGAGTCGACAATCAATCATCAAGCGGGCTCTTAACGCCCCTGCCTCCTTTATTTAAAACATGTGTATAGATCATCGTTGTTGAAACATCCGCATGGCCTAATAGCTCCTGCACTGTCCTGATATCATAACCACTCTCCAGTATATGCGTCGCAAAACTGTGTCTTAATACATGACTGGATACACGTTTTATGATGTTTGCTTTTTCAGCCGATCTTTTTATCGCTTTTTGCAAACCACTCTCATCAACATGATGACGCCGTGCAGCACCCGATCTTGGATCAACCGATAATTTCCCACTTGGGAAAATATACTGCCAGCGCCATTCCCTGGCAGCATTTGGATATTTTCTGGACAAGGCATATGGTAAATAAACTTCCCCATAACCATTATTCAAATCATCATCGTGTAATTGTCGGCCCTGGTGCAACTTCTCCTTTAACGGCACGACAAGTCTTTCCGGCAGAGGCACATGTCGGTCCTTTAATCCTTTCCCCTCTCTGATAGTAATTTGTTTATAGGTGAAATCGATATCCAGAACCCTTAAACGGATACATTCCATTAAACGCATGCCGGTTCCATACATCAATGCTGACATCAGCCAGTGTAAACCCTTCATTTGTTTTAACAGCAAATCAATTTCATCTCTCGTCAATACAACCGGTAATTTTTTCGGTCGCTTGGCCCTGACTATGTTGCCCAATTCACCTAAAGGCGCTTTCAACACATGTTTGTAATAGAACACTAGTGCATTCAATGCCAGGTTCTGGGTGCTGGCAGAAACATTCCGTTGCACAGCCAAATATTCCAGGAATTTAACAACCTCAGTTTCACCCATAGACTCAGGTAATTGCATATTGTGATAAGCAATGAACTTATGTAACCACGTTGCATACGCCTGTTCTGTACTGATAGCATAATTACGGCGTCGTATTTCAGTTTTTAAAGCAATGAATATTTCGGGATGTAAATATCGCCTCTCATAGGCTTGATCTGAAACTTGATCTGCGGGCACAACCTCATTAGGTTTCAGAGGCATTTCCCTGGCGATGGTGCGGTGATCATCAGCTAAAGATTTAGAGGATTCCAGCCAATAATCCCAATCAACCTGCTTTTCCATGTTGGTCGAACTATACGGAAACAATTGTCGTATGGCTTCGACAACTTGCCTGAATTGCCAGTTAGAAAGATGCGATAAGCGCCCCACTTTGTTTAAGTATTCAACAATATCCTGTTGAGTGATTTCTTCTAGTTTCTTATCCGGAAAAGCCTTTAAAAATTGCTCAGCCCGGATCACATACCAACGGGCCACGGAGGCCTTAACATTTTGATTTAAAAGCGCTTGAATATATTTATCCCAAAAAGAACCGGCCCGATCGGGCGTTGATTGACTTGAGTCATCCATATGCTAACCTCCTTGTTATCTGCATTAAGTGCAATGCTATTGACAATAAGGGAGTATAGATGAACACCGCAGAAAAGAACACTTCCAACCTTTCCATGTTTTCCATGCTATACGGATTCCGTATAATACCTGCAAACATGGATTCCGTATAATCAACTGTTAGGTGTAAATAAAGATAATGAAATTTCGACAGGTCTTAGATCCTCGTTAACATGGTTCATCTTGAACTAATATTTCTTGTTTTTGTCCTTCTGGCTGTCATATCCATTGTTTGGACCACGCTGCAAACTGGTATTTCTCCCATGATGAGCTCAGGCAAGGCTTGTCAAGCCATGCTTAATTCAATAGATAGACCTGTAAATGGTCCTTTAATTGATCTGGGTTCTGGTTGGGGAACGCTCGTTATCGCTCTCGCCCGTAAGTACCCACTTCAACAAGTGATAGGCTACGAACTGTCATTGTTTCCATGGTTAGTCTCAATAATTCGGAAATATAGTTTACGTCTGAATAACCTTACGCTCTATCGAAAAGATTTCAAGAAGGCAGAACTCAGCAATGCTTCTATTCTATTCTGTTATCTTTCCCCTGGAGGCATGCTTTCTCTTCATAAAAAACTGAAACGCGAACTATCCAATGAGGTTCTCATCGTGAGTAATACATTCGCTTTACCATCGTGTCAACCTAAAAAAGTCATCAAGATTCAAGATTTCTACCAAACTCCGATTTACGTATATTCTTGGAGGCCAAAGTGCTCTTTTACACGGTCAAAGATTGACGATAAACATTATTTAAAAAAATACAGTTTGTATAGTTCTTTTCGGTGCGGAATGGCTCACGCATCTGCTCCAGGTTATTCAATTACATTGTCTAGTAAGTCTGAAAGACATCATCTGCATGAAGCTGATCATAGGCTAAATCTTAAGGTGGAAGACTTTTACAATGATTTTAAAGATGCGTGTTTACATATAATTAATGATGATGATTTTTCAGTTGATGACAAAATCAATAAGCCATTTCTAGAAGTACCCGGTGATGATTTTAATTCTGGTACGGATGCCATTTCTGGTCAAACTTCCTCTCTCCACTCCTAGAAAATTATACAATAAACTCCTCACATATTTGCCATTCCCTCTCTCTTCCCTCCTGCCTAAATATCAAAAGCGTGCTTTAATCCTGCTTAGAAATAGCATGATTGTTTTTATGTAAAAAGTAAAGGCCTTCCCCAAAACTATTAATCCCTCCCCCAACCCAAAGCTATCTTAACCCTCCTACGTTTCACTTCGGCGGGCAGGCCCTGAAGTTAGGGTACTTCAGGGCAGGCATAACCCCGTTATTCGTTTCACTTCAACGGGGCAGGCGCAAGCCATTATATAACAATGCTAGAGATTTGCGGTCACGCCGCTTTAGGCGTGATTAACATAAAACCTGCCTTGCTGGCAGGCAGGTCAGATATATAATGCGTAATGGCCTGTGATCCGGTAAGGATATATATCGGCAACGATTTTATAAAGCAAATCAATGTAAAGCAGAATTTTACCAAACATCAGTGGTAATGCTGATGTTCCA
>JADFPU010000079.1 GCA_022562175.1 Pseudomonadota bacterium
TGGAATAAAGCATAACCGGCATGTCGAACTCAGCAGCCACCTCACGGAGAATATGAATACTTTCCGCTTCAAGCTGCTTTAGATGAGTTAAATTGTAATCTGCCATACCAGGGCCTCTATTTACTGTCCACAACACAGAGTGAGGAAAAAGGCCGCAAATTATAGTGCAACTTGCCTGTTAACCCAAGGCCAATCAAGGCTACAGGCTAGACCCAGGCGGAAAAGATCGGCAAGTTTATCCCGGCGGACCTGAAGGGCCAGGCAGATGTATTGCAATGGTTGTTCTGGCAGATGGGTGGGCTTGGGCCGATGTCAGGACAGAACCTGCACTTCGGTCAGTACGCACCGGTGCAACTACCTTATGCAATTGATCGATATGTTAATGAAACTGCGCATCTGTTTAAGGTGCTGGACAAACAACTCGCTGACAATGAGTATATTGCCGGTGATTATTCCATCGCTGACATGGCCAGCTATCCTTGGATACTCAAGTACCCTGTACTGCAGCAACAGCTGGATGATTATCCCAACCTGAAACGCTGGTACCAACAGGTAGTAACCCGGCCGGCAATGATTCGGGCCTATGCAACAGGTACAGCCATTAATACGATTCCGACAATAACTGAAGAGTCTAAAAAGATTTTGCTTGGGCAAAGTGCTGCAAGCCTTGTAGCCTGAATCACGGGGGGCGAGATGAATATACATGCTGATTTAACAAAACGAGCGGTCGTCAACAGCAACGAGCTGGCGTGGGTCGACTCACCACTGCCCGGTGTGCAACGACGCATGCTGGAACGGGATGGTGATGAGGTGGCTCGTGCAACAACAATTGTGCGCTACGCTCCGAATTCATATTTTGATGCGCATACGCATGATGCGGGAGAGGAGTTTATTGTGCTTTATGGTGTCTTCTCTGATGAGATGGGCGATTTTCATGCTGGCATGTATGTGCGTAATCCAATTGGTTCCCGGCACAAGCCTTATACTAAAGACGGCTGTACAATACTGGTAAAGCTTCGCCAGTTTGATGCGGAGGATCAGGACTATGTCAGGATTGATACCAACAAAGCCGAATGGTTGGCTGGCAGCGTCGAGGGACTGCAAGTCATGCCCTTACATGAGTTTGCTACCGAGCATGTTGCACTGGTTAAGTGGCAGCCCGGAACCCGTTTCAACCGACATATACATCCGGGCGGTGAAGAAATCTATGTACTGTCGGGAACCTTTGCCGATGAGCACGGTACATATCCGGTAGGCACCTGGTTACGTAATCCGCCTTATAGCGAACACACCCCGTTTAGTGACGAAGGTTGTACTATTTATGTCAAAACCGGTCATCTGGGGCTTGAAAAATAGAAGCGGGCACATACATTAATGGTTCCTGGCTGGGTGGCAGAATATCTATGCAGTGGCTTGCAACACCGCTTATGTTGGTTCAAATCCAACCCCAGCCTCCAATTCCCTTTTCAATTACTTTGACCTCTTGAAGAAATAAAAACGCCCCAATGAAGAGGCGCTATGAACAAGTGTAAAATATTTCAATTTATGAATCGTTTTAAAAACAAAAAATCCCGCCATAAAGACGGGATTGTATTTTTGCCGCAGAAAGGATTTAATCTTCCTGCATTGGCGCTTTAAAGCAAAGAGACAAGCCAATTCCAATCAGTGCGAGATTGGTACTTGCCCTTGAAAAGCCCTCTGGATCGACCCCTAATACTGATCCGACGCCTAGAACCCCAATCACTGCCAGAAGAAAAGCTAATGCCGCAAGGCCTATTAATGTCCTGGCTATATACTCACGTTTACGTAAATTTTTGATATCGCCCATACTCCCCTCCTAATCTGTATTTTTATCATACTCAGTATAGTTCATGAATGACCTGGCATGAGTGTGGGGGTAAATAAAAAACCCATGCGAACACGGGGCTATTCATTTAATAAGGATGTGATCAAACTCTCTATTTGTCTTGCCTGCCGATCATTTTCATGGGTTTCGCCGTAGTAGACGGCGCGTATTTGTCCTTGTTTGTCGATAATATAATATGCTGGCCAGTATCTGTTATGCATGGCTTGCCAATAGGAGAAATCATTATCGATCATTATCGGGTGGTGTAGACCAAATTCAGCGGCCTTGCTGACAATATTCTTGCGGATTTTTTCATGATCAAATTCAGGGGTATGCACACCGATAATCTGTAGGCCTTTCGGTTCGAGCCGTGCCTCCATGGCCTTCAGCCAGGGGAAGGAGCGATAGCAGTTCCAGCAATCGAAGGTCCAGAAATCAATCAACAGCACCTTGCCGCGTAGTTTATTTAGCGTTAATGGTCGCGAATTGAGCCACTCGTTGTCAGTTGTGTGGCTAAACTCGGCTGCCGGATAGGGTGTGCTAAATGTCTCGCCATTGGCCGGAGGCAGTATTTTCAGGCTGCCGGCAATGGCAACAATACTCAATAAGGAATATATTATGCCTCGTTTCATTATTTATTCACTTTGGGTTCAATGTTACGCAGCTTGATACGGGGTCCGGTATGACGTTATTAACACCTCGTCCGGTAGCGGTGAGGATGTCTATTTCCGGGCTGTTTGCGTCTCATTTGGCAATAAGACTGACTATGACGGCTTTTGTTCATTTCATGCATGCAATTACTGACAATGCTTATTATTAATACACCGCTATGGCGATCAGGACATATCAGGGCATAACACCGAACATTGCGCCGACTGCGTACATTGATGATAGCGCAGTCGTCATTGGCGACGTCAGTATAGGTGAAGAATCTTCAGTCTGGCCGATGGTGGTGGTGAGGGGTGATGTCAATTCAATCAGCATTGGACATCACACGAATATTCAAGATGCTAGTGTATTACATGTGACACATGATCATGAACTGACACCTGGCGGCTTTGCCTTAAAGATTGGCAACTGGGTCACCGTAGGGCATCGCGTTACTCTGCATGGCTGTACTATAGGAGATAGTTGCCTGATCGGCATGTCTGCAACGGTCATGGATGGTGCTGTGATTCATGATAATGTAGTGGTCGGAGCCGGTAGTCTGGTCACCCCTGGCAAGCAACTGGAGAGCGGTTATTTATATGTGGGTAGTCCGATAAAAAAGGCACGCAAACTGACCGAGCAGGAGTTGGTCTCTTTGAACTATTCCGCCGAACATTATTCAAGGTCAAAATATAAACATCTGGAAAGTAATAGTGCGCAAACACAGCAATAGCAGAGCTGGCATATTTTAGAATACGAAATTATGAATACATATGATGTGATTATCGTTGGTGGTGGTCATGCAGGCACTGAAGCCGCCCTGGCCTCTGCTCGCCTGGGCGTCCGCACATTATTATTGACACATTCCGTCGATACGTTGGGACAGATGTCCTGTAACCCGGCAATTGGTGGCATTGGCAAGGGCCATCTGGTCAGGGAGATCGATGCATTGGGTGGCATCATGGCTCGTGCGGCAGATCATTGCGGCATTCATTTTCGCACCTTAAATGCACGCAAGGGTCCGGCGGTACGAGCGACCCGTGCCCAGATCGACCGTTCACTATATAGGGTGTTTATCAGACAGGCGCTGGAGTCGCAGGCAAACCTGTATATCTTCCAACAAACTGTTGACGACCTCATTATCGAAGATGATGTGGTCAAAGGCGTCGTCACGCAAATGGGACTCAAATTTCGGGCTGAGCAGGTGGTGTTAACTGTCGGCACTTTTCTGGGCGGCAAGATCCATATTGGTGATTCGAATTACCAGGGTGGCCGTGCCGGTGATCCGCCGGCCAATGCGCTGGCAAAGCGCTTGCGTGAACTGCCGTTCAGGGTCAACCGTCTGAAGACCGGCACACCGCCACGTATAGACGGCAAGACTATTGATTATACCAGCCTGGAGGTGCAGCCGGGTGATGTGCCGGTACCGGTTTTTTCGTTTTTGGGTAATGCCAGCGAGCATCCTGAGCAGATGGTCTGCCATATCACCCATACCAACGAACGCACCCATGAGATTATTCGCGGTGGGCTGGATCGATCGCCCATGTATAACGGCAATATTGAAGGAGTAGGGCCACGTTATTGTCCATCGGTGGAAGACAAGGTGGTGCGCTTTGCCGGCAAATCTTCACATCAGATCTTTATCGAACCGGAAGGCCTGAACACGTATGAGGTTTATCCCAATGGTATCTCCACCAGCCTGCCATTTGATGTGCAAACCGATCTGGTACGGTCAATAAAAGGTTTTGAAAATGCCCATATCACCCGTCCGGGTTATGCCATTGAATATGATTTCTTCGATCCCAGAGATCTGCAACCGTGGCTGGAGACAAAATATATTGCGGGGCTGTTTTTTGCGGGGCAGATTAACGGCACCACCGGTTACGAGGAGGCGGCGGCACAAGGTCTTATTGCCGGACTCAATGCGGCATTGAAGGTAAAACAACGCGAGCCGTGGAGTCCACGCCGTGATCAGGCTTATTTGGGAGTCATGATCGATGATCTCATCACGCGTGGTACCAGTGAGCCCTATCGCATGTTCACCAGCCGTGCCGAATACCGCTTGATGTTACGCGAGGACAATGCCGATCTGAGATTGACTGCAAAGGGCCGAGAGCTGGGCTTGGTTGATGAGCATCGCTGGCAACACTTCACAAGCCGGCGTGATGCAATTGAAAACGAGCAGAAACGTCTGGCAGCGATCTGGCTGTCGCCGAAAAAACTATCCGAAAATGAGGTAAAACGTGTGTTCGGTCAACCGTTGACCAAGCAGTGTACGCTGCTGCAATTGTTGCGACGCCCGCAGGTGACTTATCAGGATATCGTCAGCCTCTCTATTTGTGATGATATTTCGGTGTCGCCGGATGTGGCCGCGCAGGTTGAAGTACAAGCCAAGTACCATGGCTATATCGAACGTCAGCAGGACGAGATAGATCGCAATCGGCGTGATGAAGACGCACAATTGCCGGATGACATTGATTACGCGAACGTGCGTGGTCTTTCAATAGAAGTTATGCAGAAACTTAACGCACAACGGCCGTTCACGTTGGGACAGGCCTCGCGCATCGCCGGTATCACACCGGCGGCTATTTCCTTGTTGCGGATCCATCTCAAGAAACGTTCGTACAGTTTGAAACAGAGTGCCTGAGCAAGACCTTCCTGCGCAGTTACAACGAGGCTTACAGGCGCTGGGTGAAGATCCGGCTGCTCACCCGTGTGATGCCTATCTCGCCTATATAGACCTGTTAAGCCAATGGACTCGTGCTTATAGCCTGACGGGCATAAAGGACAAAGGCAAGATGTTGAGCCATCATATCCTCGATAGTCTGGCGGTACTGCCCTATATAAAAGCAGCCAGTTGTCTGGATATCGGCAGCGGCGCCGGCTTGCCGGGCCTGATATTGGCATTGGCGAGACCGGATCAGCATTGGCTATTGCTCGACAGCAACAAGAAGAAAGTACGTTTTCTAAACCAGGCGGTCATGGAGCTTAAACTGGGCAATGTTGAAGTAGCATGTATCCGGGCCGAGCACTATCAACCTGATCAGAAATTCTCCACTGTTATATCCCGTGCGCTGACATCGTTGATGAATTTCCGGAAACTGGCATCACCGCTGGTACAAAAGCAAGGTTTGATCCTGGCAATGAAGGGGTTGCAGCAGGAAGATGAATTAAAAGAGCTGGAAGTGGCCGGTATATCTTTTACATTACATGAAATAACGGTGCCTGAAATGACAGCACAGCGACATATTGTAGTGATAAATGGTCAAAGTACGGACTAAAGTGCAATAATACCGATCCTAATAAAAACTGTTCTAAAGGTCCTGTGGCAAAAGTCATTGCAATCGCAAATCAGAAAGGTGGTGTAGGCAAGACCACTACCAGCGTGAATCTGGCCGCCTCACTCGCGGCAACTAAACGTTCAGTGCTGCTGGTGGATATGGATCCACAGGGCAATGCCACGATGGGCAGTGGCATTGATAAGGCGACGCTAGAGCTTTCCAGTTTTGATGTGTTGATGGGGCAGAAAGGGGTTGAGGAGGTGTTGCTTAGATCAGAGGGGTGTGATTTTGACCTGCTGCCCAGTAATTCAGATCTCACTGGCGCCGAGATTGGCTTGCTGGAGGAACTTGCCCGCGAGGTCCGATTACGCAAGGCATTGGAGTCAGTAAAGGACAATTATGAATTCATTTTTATTGATTGTCCGCCGTCGCTGAATATGTTGACTGTGAATGCCCTGGTTGCAGCCGATGCAGTGCTCATCCCCATGCAGTGCGAATACTTCGCGCTGGTAGGCTTGACCGCGCTACTGGAGACTATTGAAAAGATACGAAAGTTTTTAAATCCACGCCTGAAAGTTGAAGGCCTGTTGCGAACCATGTTCGATCCGCGTAATAATCTGGCCAATCAGGTTTCGGCGCAATTGTTACAGCATTTTGGCGACAAGGTGTACCGGACTATTATTCCCCGAAACGTTCGCCTCGCAGAAGCACCCAGTCACGGCCTGCCTATTCTGAAATACGACAAGTCCTCACGCGGGGCATTGGCCTATCTTGCCCTGGCTGGCGAGTTGTTAAATCGCGAAGGGCAGACGGCATGAAGATCAGAGGACTGAGGACGGAAGACAGAATAAATAAGCGTGAAAAATCTTATAAATTTTCCCCTAACATATATATTCGGGAATAGGGATTATGGTGGCTAAAAAAAGGGGGCTTGGTAAAGGTCTGGATGCCTTGTTGGGACAACGGGCAGCCAGTGATCTGGCGCTGATCGATAATGAGGATGAACTCAGGCGTTTGCCGATCGATCTGTTACAGCGAAGTCCTTACCAGCCGCGCACAAATTTTAATCAGGAAGCCTTGCAGGAGTTGGCGGCCTCAATCAAGACACAAGGTGTGGTACAGCCCATTGTCGTGCGGCCGCTGAGCAAGGGTGAAAAATTCGAGATCATCGTCGGCGAGCGTCGCTGGCGGGCCTCACAAATGGCGGGTTTGTCCGAGATTCCTGCGGTGGTACGTAAGCTGGATGATCAGACGGCCATGTGTCTGTCTCTCATCGAAAATATTCAGCGGGAAGATTTAAACCCGCTGGAACAGGCCCGGGCCTTGTCACGGTTAATGAAAGAGTTTGATATGACCCATGAAACGGTCGCTGATGCAGTCGGTCGTTCACGTTCCACCATCAGCAACTTGCTGCGCCTGTTGGATCTGGATAGCAAGGTCAAGCAGATGCTGGAGGCTGGTGAACTTGAAATGGGTCATGCTCGTGCATTATTGGTCCTGGTGGATGTCCGGCAAGTGGAAGCGGCACGTCGTGTTGTTAAACGGGGCCTGTCCGTGCGAGCAACCGAGGCACTGGTCCGTAACTTACAGGCTGGCCCAAGCAGAAAGGCCGGCAACAGCAACAACAAGGTAGATCCGAATATCCGCCATCTGGAGACTGAATTATCCGAGCGACTGGGTGCCGCTGTCAGTATAAAACATAAGAAAAGCGGCAAAGGTATCTTGCAGATCCCCTATAACTCCGTCGATGAACTGGATGGAATTTTGTCCAGAATCAAATAACGGCAGGCATGTACAGGGAAAAAATCTGTGTTTTACAGATACTGCGATTGATTCGTCGTGTTTAGCTAATTATAATCGCACGGCCCTGACCTGCTGAATGTTTGAAAGTGGCCGGGAAGGGTTACAGGTATAGATTACCCGGGGTGGCCGCGCTTGCATGAGCAGAAAGACAATATCAGGAATAAGCTGGCCGCATACAAAATATTGGCTGTAGAGGCCAGTATAACCATTGTATTGGCATTTCTATTATTAATGAGTGTCGATGCTGTCATAGCCTATTCAGTGGCATTGGGTGGCCTGGCGTTTGTCATCCCCAATACTTTTTTTGCCAGATATGTCTTCCGGTATTCAGCTGCTGAGTCACTAGGCTTGGCTATACGCTGGTTTTATATCGGCGAAGCGGTAAAAATAATAATGACCGTATTAATATTTGCAGCATGTTTCATATGGGTGAAGCCTTTAAATGTCATCGCGTTGTTTGCCACTTTTATGATAATGATGTTCGTCAACGCCATTGGTTTGGCATTGCTGAAAACAAAACAAATAAAGTAATTTTAATAAATGAGAAGAAATAAATGTCAACGGCCACAGGTCTGACTTCAACCGAATATATCAAGCACCATCTGCAGAATCTGGTTTACGGCAAGCTACCGGTTGGATACGAGCGTACAGATGGTTCGGTGTTGACTGAGGCGAGCTGGACTTTCGCCCATAGTCCCAGGGAAGCGGTTGATATGGGTTTTTGGGCTCTCAACGTCGATACCATGGGCTGGTCTGTTTTCCTGGGGATGATTTTCTGCTGCGTGTTTTACCGCGTCGCCCGCAATATGAATACAGGCGTTCCATCCGGTCTGCAAAATGTTATCGAGACTTTGGTTGAGTTTGCTGATAACAATGTTAGAGAGACCTTTCATGGTCGTTCACATCCCGTTGTTGCGCCCTTGGCCCTGACCATATTTTGCTGGATCTTGATGATGAATACCATGGACCTTGTGCCGGTTGATCTATTGCCACTGCTTGCGCAATGGCTGACCGGCAATCCACATTTGTACTTCAAGGTCGTGCCAACGACCGATCCCAATATTACCTTTGGTTTCTCCATTAGCGTCTTTATATTGATAATCTTTTACAGTATCAAGATAAAGGGCTTCGGCGGGTTTGTTGGGGAACTGACGCTGCATCCATTTGGTAAATGGATGATACCGTTTAATGTGCTGCTGGAGGGTGTCAGCCTGCTTGCCAAGCCGGTATCATTGGCCCTGCGTCTGTTTGGTAATCTCTATGCAGGCGAATTGATATTTCTGCTTATCGCCATGCTTGGTTATTGGCAGTTGCCACTACATTTTGTCTGGGCGGTATTCCACATTCTTATCGTCGTCTTGCAAGCGTTTATCTTTATGGTACTAACTATTGTTTATCTGGGCATGGCCCACGAAGAGTCTCATTAGTCGGCAGGCATGTAACACTAATTTAACAGTAAAAACTGGAGGAAAAAAATGGAAACAATTTTGGCATTCACGGTATTGGGTATGATGTTTTTTCTGGGTATGGGTGCGTTAGGTACAGCGATCGGCTTTGGTCTGCTGGGTGGACGCTTTCTTGAAGGTGCGGCACGTCAGCCTGAACTGGCGCCTATGCTGCAAGTGAAGATGTTTCTGGTGGCCGGTCTGCTTGATGGGGTTACCATGATTGGTATTGGTATTGGCATGTGGTTTACCTTTGCTAATCCGTTCACTCAAGCCCTGCTGGAACTGAACCAGGCTGCAGCAGGCCTGTAATTTTAATTTGAGGAAATTGTCATGAATTTCAATGCAACCTTGATTGGTCAAATGTTCGCGTTTGCGGTATTTGCCTGGTTTTGCACGAAATTTATCTGGCCTCTTATCATCCATGCGTTGGAAGAGCGCAAGGCCACGATTGCAGATGGTCTGGCTGCAGCAGAAAAAGGTCAACATGATCTGTTGCTGGCAGAAAAGCGCGCGAAAGTAATCCTGCACGATGGTAAGCAACAATCCCAGGGCTTCATTGCTCAAGCACAAAAACGCGCCGATGAGATCGTCGAGGAGTCCAAGGAGACGGCCCATGTGGAAGGCGAGCGTATACTGATAGCGGCACGTATAGAGATCGAACAGGAGCGGCAACAGGCGAAGGAGGCATTACGGCAGGAAGTCGCGCAACTTGCCATTGTCGGTGCCGAGCAGATCTTGATGCGGGAAGTCGATCGGCAGGCACATAAAGAAGTTCTCGACAGGATCAGCGCCAGGCTATAGGAAAAAAACCAATGCAGCAAAACACGACACAAGCACGGCCTTACGCCACGGCGGTCTTTGAACTGGCTCAGGCTGAATCGGATCTGGCTGCATGGTCTGAGATGTTGCGTCTGTTGAACCTGATCGTATCGGATTCACAAATGCAAAGGCTGTTGAATGATCCAAGGCTGGACTCGGAATTTCTTGCTGATTTTGTCCTGGATATCAGTGCTGAACGTTTGTCGGAGGCAGGCAGGAATTTTGTCAGGGTCCTGGCAGATGCAGGGCGCTTGTCCCTGGCGCCACAGATTTATCAGCTATTTGAGCAACGCCGTACAGAATCGGAAGGCGTCGTCGATGTCGAGGTCGTGTCAGCCTATCAACTGGAACAGCATGAGCAGGATAAAATAGCCGATGTGATGGCTAAACGCTTCGGCAAAAAAATTAATATCAGCGCCCGTATTGATAGCTCATTAATCGGTGGCATGGTGATCCGTACCGGAGATTCTGTGATCGATGCTTCAATCAGAGGCAAATTAAGGCAACTGGGTAGTGAGCTGGCAGAATAATTTTGAAATGATTGGGTAATAAGCTAAACGGTATATAGAGGAAAAACCATGTCAATCAGCGCAACAGAAATCAGTGATCTGATAAAGAAAAAAATCCAGGGTATGGACCTTGAGACACAAGCCCGTACTGAAGGGACTGTCATCAGTCTGGCCGATGGTATCGCCAGAATTCATGGCCTGAGTGACGTCATGCAGGGTGAAATGATTGAGTTTCCCGGCAACACCTTTGGTCTGGCTCTGAACCTTGAGCGTGACTCGGTCGGCGCCGTTATTCTGGGTTCCTACGAACATATCTCGGAAGGTGACATTGTTAAGTGCACCAAACGAATTCTTGAAGTACCGATCGGTATTGAGTTGCTGGGACGTGTTGTTAATTCCCTCGGTAATCCGATCGATGGTAAAGGTGATGTCGGATGTTCACAGTCATCACCGATTGAAAAGATTGCGCCAGGCGTTATTGCCAGGCAATCAGTTTCACAACCGGTACAGACCGGTCTTAAGTCGATCGACTCCATGGTGCCGATAGGCCGCGGTCAGCGCGAGTTGATCATTGGTGACCGTCAAACCGGCAAGACAGCGGTTGCAATCGACACCATCATCAATCAGAAGGGCACAGGCATTAAATGCATCTATGTCGCGATCGGCCAGAAGGCGTCATCAATTGCAGCAGTTATACGCAAGCTGGAGGAGCATGGTGCGATGGAACATACCATCATTGTCGCAGCAACGGCCTCGGATTCGGCGGCGATGCAATATATTGCACCGTACTCAGGTTGCGCGATGGGCGAGTACTTTCGCGACCTGGGGGAAGATGCGTTGATTATCTATGATGATCTGACCAAGCAGGCCTGGGCCTATCGGCAGGTATCGCTGTTATTGAAACGTCCACCAGGTCGTGAAGCCTACCCGGGGGATGTATTCTATCTGCATTCACGTCTGCTGGAACGCGCTGCACGGGTCAACATAGAGTATGTCGAAAAAATTACCAATGGCAAGGTCAAGGGCAAGACGGGCT
>JADFPU010000080.1 GCA_022562175.1 Pseudomonadota bacterium
GCGGGTCATTGCCATACTATGATTGATAGAAATATAATTTGTAATTGTTATTTTAAATCAATATTAAGGGACTTGAGTTTGCGGTATAAATGGGTGCGCTCCATACCGACATTTTTTGCGATTTTGCTGACGCTGCCATTGAATTGCTTCAGCTGATACTCGAGATAGGCCCGCTCAAATTTTTCCCGCGCTTCCCGTAATGGCAAGTCAAAGTTATACAGATCGTCAGGATGTTTGCTGCTTGGTTGTTCACCTAATGCGGTTTCAACTTCTTCCAGGTCAATGGAATCTGCATTACCAAGGATGAGTAAACGCTGCACCAGATTCTTTAATTCACGGATATTACCCGGCCAGCTATATCTTCTCAGCCGGTTTTGAGCAGCCGTTGTAAAGTGCTTGTAAGGCAGGCTTTCCTGCTCGACGAAATAATTAACATAAAACTCAAGTAACTCCGGTATATCTTCAAAATGCTCCCGAATAGCCGGCACTTTGACGGGTACGACGCTTAGCTGGAAATACAGATCATCCCGGAACAGACCTTGCTGGATTCTTTCATCCAGAGGAGCGTGGCTTGCTGCTACGATCCTTACATCCAGATTGACAGCTTCAAGACCATTTATGCGGCTGAAGCTTTGTCTTTCAAGGGCATTTTGTAATTTGGCCTGGCTGGCGAGACTCATGTCTGCAATGTCCTTCAGAAACAGTGTGCCGCCGGTTGCTTTTTCCAGATATCCAGGTTGGATCCCGTTAAGCTCGGTCCCGAACAGCTCTATTGCCGGACCGTCCGAGGACAAAGCGGATACGCCTACCGCAATAAACGGGCCTTCGCTACGGCTGCTGCGGCTATGCAAATATCGGGCGATGGCCTCTTTATCAGTGCCGGATTCTCCAATGATCAGTACCGGCGTATCATGATTTGCAATGCGATTGAGCTGCTCGCTCAGATTTTTTATTTTCTCACTTTTCCCGATTATTTCTGTTGTGTGTTGGCTATATTGTTTTAGTTTCAGGTTTTCCCTTTGTAATCTGGATGTTTCCAGGGCATTTCTGACTGTGAGGAGGAGTTTAGCCAGGGACAGGGGTTTCTCCAGGAAATCATAAGCACCCAGGCGGGTCGCTTCTACAGCTGTTTCTACGGTGCCATGCCCTGACATCATAATTACCGGTGTTTCAATACTTCCGGATTCGTTCCATTCCTTTAACAGGCTTATACCGTCAATATCAGGCATCCAGATGTCCAGTAAAATCAGATCCGGCTTAACGGTTTCCTTTAGTATGCGCGCAGTTTCACCGTTTTCAGCAACACAGACCTTGGAACCCTCGTCTTCCAGTATTTCCTTGACGATGTTACAGATATCCGGCTCATCATCAACCACCAGTATATTGCTGCCAATCATAATGCCTCCCTTTCTATGGGCAACTTTATTATGGCACAGGCACCCGGGCCATCTGTATTATTTTCAAGTAATACAAGCCCGCCATGCTCTTCAATAATTTTCTTTACGATTGCCAAGCCGAGTCCGGTACCTTTCTTTTTTGTTGTTACATAGGGTTCAAAAATAGTACTCATTATTTCTGCTGACAAGCCAGGGCCAGAATCCCTGATTTGCACTTCTATGAAGTCTACTCCTGTTTCGCCGACGTACTTAGTAATAATCGTCAGGATTTTTTGATTCTGTTCATGCGTTGCGTCAAAAGCATTATTCAGCAGGTTGTTAAATACTTGTCGAAGACGACTTGGATCCGCCTTGATTTTCGGCAGGTCAGAAGCAAGTTGCATATTAATTTCCGCGTTTGAGTCCAGGTTGCTATACAGGTCGACGACTTCCTGTAGCAACTGGTTGAGGTCTACACATTGTTTGGGAATAACCGGAGTGCGCGCATATTCCGAGAATGTATTCACCATGTCTTTCATGGTTTCTACCTGCTGTATAATAGTGTTCGTCAGCCTGTCCAGAGTGTCTATTTGCCCGATATCCAGGTTATTCAGGTATTTATGTCGTAGACGTTCTGCTGCCAGTTTTATTGGTGTCAGGGGATTTTTGATCTCATGCGCGAGGCGCCTGGCCATTTCACTCCAGGCCGCGTCACGTTGGCCCTGGATGAGCGCAGTAATGTCATCAAAAACTATTACATGCACGGTATCTTTTTCACCGGACAAGGGTAGTGATGTGCCACTGCACATCAGGATTTGTCGACCGCTGGCGCCGAACAAGGTTACCTGCTCACGCCAGTCATCCGATGTGTTTTGCAGATGGGATTCGATAGTATTTAGAAATTGTTCGAGAAAACCGTATTGCTGGCGTAGTTCATCTACTGTCTTGTTTATCATGGCGCGAATATCAAGCCCCAGAATTTGACCACTGCTGATGTTGGCTGTACGCAGCTGTTTTTGTTGATTGAGTACAAGTACGCCTGAGGACAGACGGCCCAGCACTGCTTCAAGATAAGTACGTTGGGTCTCTACTTCCAGTTGGCTTTGTCTGACATCATCTCTTGCCTGGGCAATCCGGCGTGTCATCTCGTTGAAGGAAGCCACAAGGAAGCCAAGCTCATCGTTGCTGGGCACGGTTAACTGCGTATTGTAATCGCCTTCTGCTACCGATTTGGTGCCCTCTGCCAGATCTCTAATCGGTGCGACAAGACGCCTGGCTGTGTAGAACGCAGCCCATACGACAGAGAATATACTAAATAACAGAACCAGAGTCAGAATAACTATAAAACTGAGTTTCAGCTGCTCGCGTAAATAGGATAGCTCCTTGTATTTAACAAAGGACGTCTGCACACTGTCAGCAAGTTTATTCATTCGCTCGGTTACCGGGAATAATGCCTGGATAATCCTGCCCTCGCTTTCAATGCTGGTTTTTTGCACATTGACAACGATCCTGATGGATAAACCGGCATCAAGGATAGTGTCCAGACCGATATAGCTGTTGCCCTGTTGTACTTGAAACAGGATCGTGTCGTTTGGACGATTCGGCACCAGACTTGTCGTGTCACCTACACTGGAGGTGATAATGGACCCTAGCCGTGTCATAAGTGTCAGCTCTTCTGCGCCGCTGTTTAATCGAAACTCGTCAATCTCGAATGGCACGGCTGCGTTATTGATCTCTGCAAAGCCATTTGCGATTTGTTCTGTTCGCTTTAAAAATTCCTTCATGCGCAGATCAAATGCGAGCCGGCTCAGCTCAAGAGAGTCTCCCAGTGCCTGTTCGATACGCAGATCAAACCAGCTGTCTATGCCTTTATGCAGGAAGTCCAGCGAAAAATAATAAAGTATCAGCACAGGCGTTACCGACAGGATTGAGAACATGGTGACCATGCGTAGCGTCATCTTTGCCCCAGGTATTTTTTGACGCAATTGACCAGCTAATTGTTTCAGGTTCAGGCCGATCAAGATGATCAGTACCAACAGCCCGGCTGCATTAAATATCAACAGGCCTGAATAAAGTTCTCCAAAACGGTCAGAATTCTGCAAGGCATCACTCATCATCAATAGTGATGTCAGCATGAAAATGAACAGGAAAATTCCTGACATGAGAATCAAGCGGCCACTATGTTTCATCGTTTATCTTATTGACCATTTATACCAGGGGCTTTTAAGTTGCCATTGTTTTGAAACATAAGCTACCGGCCTGAGAGGAGGTGGCAAGCTCTCGATATTGAGCTTGGCTCTTATCAGTCCCAGATAACTTGCCTGTTTGTCCAGTAGATTTTTATGGAAAAATGTATGTTTGTTAATTGTGCCAAGAATCAATAATGCCTGTTCCAGTGACTGTAGTTGCTGGCGATCGCCTGTAGCTGTATTGGTCACCAGATAGTGATTGCTAAGTGGTTGGAATTCCAGCTTGAATCTTAAAATATCCTGTTTGACGGTAGCGTCCCACCACCAGTTACGCATTTTCTTCAGACGAACAATTACATCAATGTGCAGGGCCACGCCATGCTCCAGGGCATCGATGACTTCTTTATCGAAAGCAAAATTTATTCTGGCTTCAAGCAGATAGACGTCCTCGACCAACTCGCTTGAGGCACGCTGGATTTCAATTCCTTGTGCAAATAAACTGACGGGTATAAAAAGGCAGCTTATGAAAGCGATTACTTTATAGATTGATGAGTTATATTTTTTCCAGGATCGCATAGTAAAATCCATCTGCCGCATCACGGCCGGGTACGGTCTGTCGCCCATAGACTGTTTCGATTCCCCAGTCGCCATCAATTTTCACCACCCTTGCATTGGTATAGTTATTCGTGAATTTGTCAATCTGGCAGTCATTTTCCTGAGTTAGTAACGAACAGGTCGCATAGACAAGCCTGCCTCCGTGCTGCAGCAGAGGCCACATCGATTGCAAAAGTTCATATTGTGTAACAGTAAACAACGCGATCATATCAGCTTGTCTTAACAGTTTGATGTCAGGATGTCTGCGTATGACCCCAGTGGCACTGCAAGGGACATCAAGCAGGATACGATCAAACCTGGTGCCATCCCACCAGTTGTCAGTATCTCTGACATCGGCATGGATGATCTGTGCATGTATCTGCAGGCGTGTTTGAGTCTCCTTCAGTAATTTAACTCTGCTGTCATCGTGTTCTACCGCGATTAAATTTGCAAGCCGGGGTTGCTTTTCATAGATGTGAGCAGTTTTGCCACCCGGGGCAGCGCAGGCATCCAGTACACGCAGATTCGGTTTTAAGTCGAGCAACGATGCAGCCAACTGCGCGCCAAAATCCTGCACTGATACATGTCCGGCCTGAAATCCCGGCAACCTCTCTACATCGGTTGCTGTTATCAGGCTTACGCCACAATCAACAATCTGTGCCGCCCTGGCAGCCAGTCCGGCATCATTCAGTTTCTGTAAATAGGCAGACCGCTCATTGAGTAGAAGATTCACACGTAGTTGCATAGGTGGATATTCATTATTGCTCTGTACGATTGCCGGCCAGTCGTTTGGCCAATCTCGCTGCAGAGCCGAGAGTAACCAGTCAGGATGTGCGTACAGTGCACGGGCTGTATTCTGCACAAGGGTTTGAAATTGTTCATGTTCGCGCAGATAACGACGCATGACCGCATTGATCATCTGCTTTGCCCAGGGTTTTTTCAGCGCAACGGCCGCATCAACCGTTGCGGACAGCGCTGCATGAACTGGTGTGCGTAGAAAATCCAGTTGGTAGAGTCCACACAATAATAGTGCCTTGATGTCGGTATCTTTTACTCTGATCGGTTTATTCAGCAATTTGCCAAGAACAAAATCCAGGCGGTAATACCAGCGCGACACGCCATAACAAAGTTCCTGGACAAAAGCACGGTCCGGGCCATCCAGCTCTGCTGTCAGTGTGGGTAGTGTCCGATCCAGGGCTTGTTTTTGCTTGAACAGTTTTGCCAGAACCTTGGCTGCTATGGCTCGTGAATCCATCGGATAAGGTCGGCAGATTATATGAAATCAGGGTGACCGTTAAGAAAGTCCTGTGTTGTTGAGGCCTTCTTGCCGGGCAACTGCAGGCGACGGATACATAATAGTTGTGTGCCGGTGGTGACGATGATGCCGTCAGCGCGGCAGGCTATTACGCTGCCAGGTGCCTGCGATTCATGGGTTTCATCGAGGATGTCTGCATCCCATATCCGCATCTTTATACCATTGAGTTCTGTATGTGCTACCGGCACCGGGTTAAATGCCCTGATCGTACGTTGTACCTCAATTGCGGGCTTACGCCAATCAATCAGCGCCTCTGCCTTTGATAGTTTTCTTGCATAAGTGGCTTGACTGTCATCCTGTTTGAGGGGGTGAATATCACCGGTTAGCATCTTGTTTAATGTTTCAAGCAGACACTTGCCGCCAAGTATCGCCAGGCGGTCATGTAGTGTGCCGGCAGTATCATCGCTGTGTATAGGACAAGATTGCTGTAACAGGATGTCTCCAGTATCAAGGCCGGCATCCATCTGCATGATGCTAATGCCCGTTTCTGTATCACCGGCCTGAATTGATCTTTGTATGGGGGCAGCACCGCGCCATCGTGGCAGTAGTGAGGTATGGACATTGATGCAACCAAGCCGTGGTTGAGTGAGTAATGCTGCCGGTAAAATCATGCCATAGGCGGCGACGATTAAAGCATCTACGTTTGACAGTTGGCCCGCCGGGTCAATGTCGGCGGCGGATACTGGTTGGCGAATATCCAGTTGTCTGGCTGTGGCGAGTCGTTTGACCTCACTTTCATGCAGTTTTCGTCCGCGACCCGCTGGCCGGTCCGGCTGGGTGTAAACCACGACAATATCATGCGCAGTATTGTCGATGAGAGTCTGAAGTATTGTTGCTGCCAGAGCGGGTGTCCCGGCAAACGCCAGTTGAAGCGTAGAGTCCGTCACAGTACTACTTGTAGATGTTTGTCTTGCTTCTCTAATTTTTTCTTGAGTCGCTGTCGTTTCAGAGGTGAGAGATAGTCAATAAACAGCTTGCCATCCAGGTGATCGATTTCATGCTGCATACACACGGCTAACAGGCCATCAGCATCTTGTTCGACAACTGTGCCGTCAAGCTTCAGGTAGCGGCATTTGACCTTCTCGGCACGTTCAACGATCCCGTAATAATCGGGCACCGACAGACAGCCTTCCTGTGTTTGCTCAAGTCCTTCGGATGCTATGATCTCGGGGTTTATCAACACGTTGGGCTGATTCTTGTCTTCTGACAGATCCATCACAACAATGCGTTTTTGCACATTGACCTGAGTCGCGGCCAGCCCGATACCACCTTCTGCATACATCGTTTCCAGCATATTGTCAGCCAGAGCCGTGATATTCTCATCGATGCTGTTAATTAGGGCAGCCTTTTTCCGCAAATTGGTATCAGGGTAGTGCAATACGGTCAGTCTGGGCATTAAAAAAAAATACTCCTGATAAAATGGTAAACCACTGATAGTATACAGGAAAATATACAGCAGGCACTAGTTTGGCGGAAACATGTTGCTGTTGCTAACATTTTGCCGGACTTTTTGCTAATCTACGTTAAAGAATTACTGTAAGGTACGGCTTATGTTCAATAAAATTATACTTACATGCTTGTTCATGATGGCCCCGATGATGCTCAGGGCCGAAACGATAGACATCAAGCCGGATTCGCCGGATCGGTATGTTGTGCAGAAGGGAGATACCTTATGGGATATTTCCGGGCGTTTTTTACAACAACCCTGGCGCTGGCCGGAAATCTGGCAGGCAAATTCACAGATTGCTGATCCCCATCTTATCTACCCCGGTGATGTCATCTCACTCAGTTACGAAGGCGGTTCCCCGGTATTGACCGTTGAGCGGGGGGGCGATGCCGTGCGCAGTAGCCGGCGTGAGGCTGGCAGTAGTCGGTACGAGAAGCTATCACCGGTAGTACGTGAATATGAACACGACCAGGCAATACCCTCAATACCCATTGATGTGATCAGGCATTTTCTTTCACGGCCCATGGTGGTGAGCGAGCACGATATGGATGGCTGGCCGTATATTGTCTCAAGTTATGAACAACACCTTATCGCCGGCCTGGGTACCCGGGTTTATATTCGTAATCTGCCCGCTGGCTCCAATGTCAGTAATTACTCTATCTACCGGCAAGGGCCTGCCTACAGGAGTCAGATCAGATACGGTGGTAATATTCTGGGCTATGAGGCCCTCTATGTAGGGGAGCTTGTTGTTGAAAAACGCGGCAATCCTGCTTCGGCAGTGATTACCCTGGCCAAGCGAGAGGTGCTGGACGGCGACAGGTTGATACCCCAGTCAAAACAGGAGGCAAGTTCTGATTTTATCCCGCGTCCTCCTAATACCCCGGTCGAGGGCAGTATCATTTCAGTGTTTGATGGCGTATCTCAGATAGGTCAATATCAGGTTGTTGTGCTGGATGTCGGGGAATTGGATGGTCTTGAAGTAGGCAACATCCTGGGCATTTTTCAAAGTGGTCAGTTGGTTAATGATAAAATCAAGGCCAGGAAACGGGGCGGCTTTAACAACTCGGCGTTAGTTAAATACCTGGGTAAGCCAAAGTCAGCCGGCGAGGAAGTCCGGTTACCGGAGGAATTCGCGGCGGTAGTGATGGTATTCAGGACCTTTGACAAGATCAGTTACGGTTTAATCATGGAGGCTTATGGCGCGATTCATTTGCATGATACGGTGAAGAACATCTAGCAGCCAGTCCGGGAATAGAAGCCGTAGCGAGGCAAAGCTGTTTTGATGCGAATATAATTTTTTCATGGACAAGGATGATACAGCGACGCGCCAGGATATGGCTTACTGGTTGGCATTGTTGCGGATGCCGGCAATAGGCAATGTATTGCTAGCACAGTTACTGAATGAATTTACTTCGCCACAAGCCATATTTCGAGCCGACACCGACGCCCTTTCAAAATATGGATTGAAAACAAAAACAATAGAGTTTTTGCGTAAGCCGCCCTGGACGCTAATCGACAACGATCTTGCATGGCTCCAGCATGCTAACAATCATCTCATTACGATCCACGATAAGTTTTATCCCCAGCTATTAAAGCAGATACATGATCCGCCAGTAGCCCTGTATGTGAGCGGTGATCCGGGCATACTCAACACTTTGCAGATAAGCCTGGTTGGCAGTCGTAATCCGACCGCCGATGGTCGGAGAATTGCGAGGGATTTTGCCTGTCGCCTGGCTGGCATTGGCATAACAATCACCAGTGGATTAGCATTGGGGATTGATAGCTGCAGTCACCTCGGGGCACTGGATGCTGCCGGGACGACAATAGCTGTGTTAGGCTGTGGCCTGGATATCGTATACCCTGCCAGCAATAAAAAGCTGGCTGCATCGATCATTGAAAAGGCTGCACTGGTTTCAGAGTTTCCGCCCGGGGTTAAGCCCCTGCCGGAAAATTTTCCACGGCGCAACCGAATCATAAGCGGTATGAGCCTTGGAACATTGGTAATCGAGGCTGCACTAAGAAGTGGATCGCTGATCACAGCTGGACATGCGCTTGAACAAGGTAGAGAGGTTTTTGCCATCCCGGGTTCGATTCATAATCCGCTGGCCAGGGGCTGCCATGCATTATTGCGACAGGGGGCTAAATTAACAGAGAGTATCAATGATATTCTCGAAGAGCTTGGACCCCTATCAGCATTGATCGGTGAGGATATGAATAGACGGGATAATCAACAGAAAATAATAAAGGGACTTGACGAACACGGTAAACTCCTGCTTGATAATATAGGCAATCGACCTGTTTCTATCGATTATCTGGTAGAAGAGACAAGGCTGGCGGTAAATGTTGTGTCATCTATGTTGCTGAATCTGGAATTACGTGGCCTGATTGAATCGTTACCAGGCGGGGCTTACACACGCATCTAGGACAGACTCCTAGCTTAATGAGAAATTTGTAATGAAAGAAACTGTTTTTGATGTCCTGATGTATCTATTCGATAATTATTTTGAAGAATATTATGAAATAAGCTCTGATCAGGAGTCGTTAAAATCTGAACTTAAGCAGGCGGGTTTCGGCGATACGCCAGTTAACAAGGCGTTTAACTGGCTTGAAGGGCTTGCCCTGCAAAAGGATTTAATACAGTCAGGCAGTCTGGCTAAAAATACAACACTGCGGATGTTTAATGACAGGGAAATGCAGAAACTGGATACGGAGTGCCGGGGATTTATTTTGTTTCTGGAGCAGACCGGGGTTATAGATGCATTCGACAGGGAAGTAATCATTGATCGAATAATGGCGCTTGAGGCCGGTGAGGTCGATTTACAGCAACTAAAATGGGTGGCGTTAATGGTATTACTGAATCAGCCCGATAAGGAAGCAGCATTTACCTGGATGGAAGATATCGTCATGGACGATGTCGATATGGGTTTGCACTAGGAGTCTGTCCGAGATTGTTGAATTTCACCTGATTTAATTTCCCTTTAATTTAATATGATTTTTTATGAAGATGAGTAATGCTCTGGTTATCGTAGAATCGCCGGCAAAGGCCAAGACGATCAATCGTTATTTGGGCGATAACTATAAGGTGTTGGCATCATATGGACATGTCAGGGATCTGATGCCGAAGGCCGGTGCGGTGGATACCGAAAATGATTTTGCAATGCACTACCAGATTATTGAAAAGAATAAAAAATCGGTTAAGGCGATCGAGGATGCGCTTAAGAAAGCCGATACGCTTATTCTGGCGACCGATCCGGATCGTGAAGGTGAGGCTATTTCCTGGCATTTGTATGAACTGTTAAAGGAAAGAGGGGTATTAGACGGCAAGGATGTCAAGCGGGTTGTTTTTCACGAAGTTACAAAAAGCGCCATCCAGGAAGCCATGGCGAATCCACGCGAGTTATCTATTGAATTGATCAATGCACAACAGGCCAGACGTGCGTTGGATTATCTGGTCGGTTTCAATCTGTCGCCATTGTTGTGGAAAAAGATTCAGCGTGGGTTGTCTGCGGGGCGCGTGCAAAGCCCCGCGTTAAGGATGATCGTTGAACGGGAAATTGAAATTGAAAATTTTAAGTCGCGCGAGTACTGGACAGTAGAAGCTGACCTTGCACATGCTGGCAAGTCTTTCGTTGCCAGATTGACGTATCTGGAAAATACCAAGCTCAAGCAGTTCAGTATTAACAATGGCGACAAGGCAGCGGCTGCCAGGCAACAATTATTAGCTGCCGCCAACGGCAGTCTGACTGTCAGCAAGATTGAGAAAAAACAAAGAAAGAGGCATCCTGCCGAGCCTTTTATCACTTCCACCTTGCAACAAGAAGGTGTTCGCAAGCTTGGCTTTACAGCGCAAAAGGTTATGCGTGTGGCGCAGCAATTATATGAAGGCATCGATATTGGTGAAGGGGCTGTTGGCTTGATCACTTATATGAGAACTGATTCGGTGGTGTTAGCGCAGGAAGCTCTGCAGGAACTTCGTGACTTTATTGGCAGAACTTATGGCAAAGACTATTTGCCGGCGTCGATACGTGAATTCAAGACAAAGGCAAAGAATGCTCAGGAGGCACACGAAGCCATACGACCCACCTCAGTCCAGCGCACACCTGAGCAGCTAAAGTCGAAACTGACAGCGGAACAATTCAATCTCTATAATCTCATCGGGAAACGGACCGTTGCCTGTCAGATGCAGCATGCGACGATTAATACGGTGTCGATCGACTTTAGTTGTGGCGCAGAAAACATGTTTCGTGCAACGGGTTCAACCATTGCGGAAAAAGGCTTTATGGCCGTCTATATGGAAGGCCAGGATGATACCGAGTCCGAATCAGACGAGAAACTTTTGCCACCGTTGGAAAAAGGTGAGCAGATCAGCCTGAAAGATATACGTCCGGAACAGCATTTCACTGAGCCACCACCGAGGTAATCCGAAGCAAAGCTGATTAAGTC
>JADFPU010000004.1 GCA_022562175.1 Pseudomonadota bacterium
GACTGGTTAGCCATTAATTTTATATTTTTTTAGCAAATACTTTAAAGATTGCCAATTTCCATTCACGGGCTAAGAGGATTATCTTTATGCATGGGGGAGTAATAATGCCGGAAATGATAATTACAAAAACGATGGGACGCAGCTTTTTATCCATTTTCCTTATCTTTTTGCTGCAAAACTCTACGCCTTTACAAACCGCCTTTGCTGCGGATAAAAAGTTACAGGACGTCAAGACTATTGAAGAAATGGTGGTCACCGGTTCACGCATCAAGAAAGAGTGGGAGCGCCAATACAAGAGTATTGCAGGCAAACGGATCTTTACCGGCCCTTATGGCGAAAGTAAGTACGTTATCGCTATCAGCCAGGAATTAAAAAACCGTGGTGAAAAAAAGCGTGTCTTTACCCGCGGTATCAAGATGCCACACGAATACACATCCAGTTCCCTGGATCGCTATCATTACCCCATTACCGATGAATGTGATATAGACAGTTTTAAATTTTACCAAGGAGATGATTTCACCGCGCTCGGCTATATTCAGGGCAAGCAAGAGATTCTCCTTGATGTCATGATCGGTGGTGGACCGTTTTCTTCGCCCGGTATCTGGGGGCCTTATGATCAAATCATCGGTGGACGACACAAGATGAAAATGATCATGGGCGATGCAGAGAAAGACGGCCTGGGCATGATCAAGGGCGGCTATGCTATAGGCATGAAGGCAGCATTACCCAGTTACGAGCTGCAAGAATATGGCGATCTATACGGTGGTGTTGTCAAGCTGGCGGGCCAATGTCTGGCAGATAAACTGGACAAGGAGGCCGCCAACAGAGTCCTGTCCGGAAGATAGCTATACTGGTCATTAGTACAAATAATAAGTGACCAATGACCAATCACTATTCCCCCTGCCCACCGCCGGTATTAGTGCGCAGACGCAGGCGCCACTCCTCAACCTTGTTATCGTTCAACTCAACGGGATAGGTTTTGCCCGCTTGCTCATAAATGGCCTGGCCTAATTGGGTTAATACCTGCTTTTTAAGTAAATTGCGGATCTGAGCGCGAACCTGTTTAAGACTGACATCCTGTTTGGGAATGATCGCTCCGCGTTTGAGTATATGCAAGCCACTATCGGTTTTAATGGCTTGACTGATCTTGCCCTCAGCCAGTGCCAACAGCGGCTTGGTGATTTCCGGCCTCAGCTCCGAGACCTTGAGCAAGCCCATATAACCCCCATTGGCCTTACTCTGGGCATGTTCGGAATATTTGATTGCTGCCGTTGCAAAATCCAGTTTGTCCTGCTGTATTTCTTTAATGATGGTGCTGGCCTTTTTCTGCAGGCTGACCAGCGCCTTTTTATCCATGTCCTGCTCAATTTGCAAGTATACCTGCCAGACTTGTATACGTTGTTCGATCACGAACTGCTGTTTATTCTTGTCGTAATATTCCCTGAGCTGTTGATCGGTTGGAAAGTCTTTTGGGATTTTACTCGCCATGAGCTTTTTAAGATAAGATTCCCGCAGGATATTTTCCGCACCACGCTTCATCAGATAGCGTGTATTCTCATCTTTGTCGACATTGTTGGATATCGCAGCTTCAAGTATCGATAGATGACCAGCCTCCTGTTTAACGAACTGTCGGAATGTCGATGCATCCTTCAGGTAGCTCTGCCTCTGACCGGCATTAAGGTTTGCAAATATTTTCTGGATATCTGCGAACCCCAGGCTGGTGACCGGCCTGACTTCACGCGTTTTCGCCCAGTCTTGCTTAGCGGTTTCAGGACTTTTCGCGGTATCCTGCTTTTCATCACTGCTAACCTTGGCAGGTTCTTGCTTGTCATCCAGGCCGAGTAATTCCCGAATTGACAAGGCGCCCGCCTGTTCAATGATCAACAATACTGATGCAAACAAAACTAACAGTAAAAATACAGACCGAAACCTATTCATAAGTGACTCACCCGTCGAAGGATTATTATGCCGCAATGCGGTCACCATCCTACACAGCAAGATGACCGGTAACAATAGCTCTTGCGGAGAATTGACGCATCTGCATTTTTCTCTTATAGAATAATGATGGGGTATGATGACGAGTCAAACAAATGTATTATCCAGTCGTAGGTGATTTTAAGGAAAGTTACGTAATTCACGATATACTGTCCATATGTCTGCGTGATGATCAAGGCAAGCAGCTATGTGGATATGAAGATTTTAAGCACACGCCCGAATTTCTACTATTTTGAACAAAGTCAACATTTATTGCTTAACACTTTGATTTAAAAGCGTATAATTAATTTTTTTCAGCATACATAAAAAATGGCGCCAAAAACGACTAATCTAGCGATCCTGTTTGCCGATGTCAGTGGCAGCACCAAGCTATTCGAGACACTCGGTGATGCAACTGCCCGCGTCAAGGTTGCAGACTGCCTGGATACACTTACCACCGTTACCAAAGAGCATAATGGCACTGTCATCAAGACTATTGGCGATGAAATCATGTGCACCTTTGCCAGTGCCGACGAAGCGGCAGCCGCTTCCTGTGGGATGCATGAAGCCCTGCAGGAAGACGTAACCGAAGGTGGCTTTGGTGATGGTATTATTACACTGGCCATACGTGTAGGTTTCCATTACGGCCCTGCCCTGTTGGAGGCTGGTGATGTATTTGGCGATGCGGTAAACGTTGCTGCACGCATGGCCGCGCAGGCAAAGGCTGGCCAAATCATCACAACCCAGGCAACCATTGATTTACTCTCGCCGCTAATGCGGGCCAGCAGCCGTTTTGTCGATCGCGCGCCGATTAAAGGCAAAAAAGAAGAAATCGAGATATACGAAATCATCTGGCAGGAAGAAGATATCACACGCATGGCAACCGGCCTCCTGGTAGAAGAGAAAACGCCGGCGGTTAAACTCAAGATCAGTTACAGTAACAAGGAAATGGTGATCGATAAGGATCGCCCCGGACTCGTAATAGGGCGCAGTCAACAATGTGATCTACCGATTAATGAAAAGCTTGCTTCTCGCCAGCATGTCAGAATCGAACTCAGACGTGACAAGTTTTTTATTATCGACCAGAGCACCAATGGTACACATGTGCAGATCGATAATGATGAGGTCGCATTTCTCAGACGTGAGGAGATGCTGCTAGCGGGACGAGGAAAAATTAGTCTGGGTCGTGGCTTTGATGAAAACCCGTCAGAAATCATCACCTTTTTACATGAGTTATGAAGGGCCGTTCCTGATGACGCTACATCACCCGGCAATATGCTGATGCCCTGCCAGGATCCGTCATTAATTCATGCCTGCTTTGAATAAACTTGCATGTCGACACCCAGGAGTCTGTCCGAGCATAGAAAGCCACCTGCGGAACAGCTGGTTTTGGCCGGAATTTCTCATAATATTTGTTAAATAGCGGCGCTATTCGCCTCACATTATGAAAAATACTGACTCAAAACAGCTTCCCCTCGCTACGGCTTCTATGCTCGAACAGGCTCCTAACCTGAAAAATATAAGCAAACCCTTTAGTTGGAAATCTTGCGGGATTACTGATGTCGGCAAGGTTCGCAAACACAATGAAGACTCCCTGCTTGAAAGGACGGCGATAGGTCTTTGGGTTGTGGCTGACGGCATGGGCGGCCATGCTAAAGGCGACATTGCCAGCCAGATGATCGTTGATGCCATGACAAGACTTCACGAAGGAACAAACCTTTGCCGCTACCTTGATGATATCGAGGACCGGATGCTTGAAGTTAACCGGAAACTGATTGAAAAGGCCAATGCTTCAGCCAAGCAGGCGACTATCGGCAGCACTGTAGTCATGATGCTGGCCTACGATAAATATTGCATTTATATCTGGGCAGGTGACAGCCGTTTATACCGGCTGCGTGACGGTATGCTCAGACAGATTACTACCGATCACTCACAGGTTGAATTGTATGTTGAACAGGGAATGATCAGCCGTGAAGAGGCATTGGATCATCCACATGGCAATATGATTACACGTGCTATCGGTGCAACGGAACAACTGTTTCTGGATATGGATATTCAAGAAATGGCCAGCAATGACCGCTATTTACTATGCAGTGATGGACTCACAAAACATATCCCGGATCCCGAAATTCAGGATCTGCTACAGGAAGGGGATAGCGAAGAAGTTTGCAAGACATTAATTAATCTCACACTATCACGTGGTGCTGGTGATAATGTCACCGCTATCGTGGTGGACATTGAATAGCAATAAAATATTGTTCGAGGAGCAGACCTGTGGCTGATTTCAAAAAGGCCTTAGAGGCTTTGGCAGAAGGCAAACTTGATATCGATGTCCTGAGTCAACAATTGAAAAAGTTGTTGCAGGACAGTCCCAAATTCGCACAGCGCATGCTGGTACAACTCGATGACATCTATGATCAAAAAAAGATCGGTGACACTGTCTACGCAACCTTAAAAAGTCAAATAAACAAATATCGGCGCGCCCATGCCGACGAGACCGAAGATGCTGATGAGGCAGGCGGCAATGCCACCGTATTTGCACAGGATAAAGACCTTGCGCAGCAGCAGGCGCAACAACAAGCGGAAACTGATTCGACCAAGGTACTGTCTGATGATGAGCGGCCTGGCATGGTCACCAATGCAGCCAACGGGACTTCTGGGGTAGACTTTGATATCTCGGGTATTTCTTCAATAACCGGTGCAACCGGTCCGACCGGCACAGAATGGCAGGAGCCTCAACCAGCCGATAGCGGGCCGGGCAAGGATCTGGATGTCGGCGATATAATAAAGGAACGCTTCAAGCTGCTTTCCGTGCTGGGTATAGGTGGCATGGGTAAGGTATTCAAGGGGATTGATCTGCTTAAAGAGGAAGCCCGCGATAAAAATCCCTATGTCGCTATCAAGCTACTGAACGAAGATTTTAAATCACATCCCGAGGCTTTCATCTCTCTGCAGCGCGAATCCAGCCGACAGCAGAAACTGGCCCATCCTAATATTGCCACGGTCTATGACTTCGACCGCATTGGTGGTCCCGGTACGCCGGTCTATATCACCATGGAATTGATGGAAGGCCAGGATCTTAGTGCCTACATCAAGAAAGTCGTACGTAAACAGGGTGGCTTGCCCTTTGCAGAAGCCTTTGATCTAATCAGACAACTGGGTTTGGCGCTGGAGTATGCCCATAACCGGCGACTGGTGCATTCTGATTTCAAACCCGGCAACTGCTTCCTGTGTAATGACGGCACCGTCAAGACCCTGGACTTTGGTATCGCCCGGGCGGTAAAAAACCCGATCACCGGTGTAACAGAAAAGACCCTGTTTGACCCGGGCAAGCTGGGCGCACTGACGCCGGCATATGCCAGTCTGGAGATGCTTGAGGGTGAAGAGCCGGATACACGTGATGATACCTATGCGCTTGGTTGTGTCGCCTATGAACTATTAACCGGCAAACACCCCTTTAATAAATTACCTGCCACCACGGCTCGTGAGAACGGCCTGGTTCCGGCCCCGGTAAAAGGCCTTAATAAAAAACAGAACCGCGCCCTGCGACGCGCCGTCGCCTTCAAACGTGAGGATCGCAGTCCAACGGTCCCGCACTTTATAGAGGAATTGGAGGGCAAGGCTACCTGGCATAAAAACCCGATTACCATCGCTGCAGGAGTGTTACTCGTCGCTGGACTGATAGCCATCAACCCTGTTCTGGATTATCTGCATAACAAGGAGATCGAAACGATCATTGCGCAGATCAATAACGGCGATAAACAAGTGATTCTGGCCAAACTCGATGAGATAAGAACCATGCAAAAGGCCGATCAAACTATGATTACCGATAATGCAAAGGCAGCGATCCAGGGCTACTTTAAAACCGACATAGCAGGCCTTATCAATATCTCCAGCAAGCACTACAATTTCCCGGCGGCAGAGGCAAAGCTGAAAGAGATTGCGCAGTTCTATCCGGACACACAGTTCCTGCTGGAACAATCTAACCAGATAAAATTTAATAAAAAACAAAAGATCACTGATCTGTACAACGACTACATCATCGCCCTCAAGGACATCACGCAGGTCGATAAGACAAAGAATATCCTGGCCATCATTAGTCAGCAGATCGATCCGAACCACCCGTTACTGCAAGACCCGCGCCCGGCGAATGCCTACCGACTGTTTGCTGAACAAGCCTTCAGTGATAATGATTTTGATCAGGCACTGGCTTTTATCGGTTCCGGCCTGCAAACAGCACCAAACGATGTTCGTTTAAGTGACTTGCAAACTAAAGTGCAGCAGGCAGTACGTGTCGCCGAACTGAACCAATCGCTCGCTGCCGCACAGGCGCAACTCATTGCGCTGGGTGATTTCCAGCAATACCAGCAAGACATCAAACAACTGGCAAACCTCAGCACTCCCCAACAGTCACCGATACTCAATACTATCGCCACACAATTACAAAAGGCCGTAACACAGGAATTAAAATCCATCATGGGCCGTGGCAGTCGCGCTGATGCCGAGACACTGGCTGCTGAATATGGTGATTTGCTTAGTGCCTTGCAGCTAGGTCTGCAACTGACCCAGGTCAAACTTGCCCATTTGTCCGGCGCAGAACGCAGCCAGGCAATTGCCGAAATTGTTGCTGCCGACAAATCAAGTATTGAACAACATCTGGCTGAACCCAGCCTGGAAGATCCTCAATGGGAATCCAGCCTGTTGGCAAGTATTCGTGAACTCGACTCTTTGAAGCAGGAAAATGGTTCTATTAATGATGATTTGCAGGGCTTTCGTCAATCTATTGCTCAACTATATGTCGACCAGGCCAATGACACACTGCGGGCTAATCGTTTCGATGCGGCTAACGGATTCATCGACCGTGGACAAAGGTTCGCACCTGCTCTCGCCATGTTACAACAGACGCGTAACATCATCAGCAAGACACGCACAGAGTTTGATAAGCAACAACGCATCAAAGAGCTGAAAGATGACTTTACTGTTCAATCTGATGGCGATCGCGTTGCCGAAGCAAAAGCTATATTTGCGAAACTCAAAGCAGCATTAGCTGCCGACGATCCCTATATTACAACACAGGCACCCGCCAGTCTGGCGGACAGTTATTCCCGTCTTGCGCAACGTCGGGGTAATAACAAGGAATTTGAAAGCGCCCTGAAGTTAGCTGAAGCCGGCCTCCAATTCGCACCTGGTAGTGCGGTACTCAAGTCGATGCGCAATGAGTACAGAATCGAAGTAAATATCGCGGAGCTTGCAGAGTTATTCAAGATAGCGAGTACCTTTGATGTACTTGACGTTGCACGCAAGGTCAATCAAATCGAGGCCGATGCACCTGCCCGTTATACGGCTTTCAGAAAGCAATCCGAAAGCATACTCACCGAGCGTATCAATTTCCTGGCGCAAACGGATGAGAATGCTGCCGCAGCCCTGGCTGTTGTGGCCAGTAATGTATTCAAGACCAGCAGTGTACTGGCGGATTTAAAAGAACAATTCCAACTCAAACCCTGGCCGGATCAATCTGTAGCAAATGCCGCGTTGGACAGCGGCAAGTTATCTGAAGCCAACAGGATTCTGCAAGCGGCTATTGCGGATTATGCAGGACATCCGGACATTATTGCTCTGCAGACATCACTTGAAATAAAGATCAAACAGGCAAACACTGCTTATGATGCCTATCTCAAGGCTAAACAGGCAGCAGGGGATGCTTATGCAGGATTACGTCAGTCGAGAAAGTTACTGTCCAGGACACAATCCATCTGGATCGATAACCCTGACTACGACAAAGCGGAAACAAAGCTGGATCAGCTCATTGCCAACGCGCCGGATAATCCGACCAAGAAGGTTATCCGCCGTGAAAGAATTGACCTGGCGGCCGTAAGCAAGGCTGATCTGACCAGGGCAAAAGAAACATGGAAACCGATCTCAAGTGGTCGTGAATGTACCAATAATCTGGCCGGTTATGGCCAACGCGCCAAGGCAATATGTTTTGACCTGGTCAATTCAGGCTGGCGCGGGCCGCTTATGGTCGTTGTACCCGCCAGTGAAGCAACCAGGAATTTTGCCATCGGCAAGTATGAAATATCGGTAGGCGATTACGCAAAATATTGTGCCCTCAGCGGAAATTGCAAGACGGAAACAAATAAGCAAAAATTTAATGATCCGGTAACCGGCACCAGCTTTGACGATGCTGTGAAATATGTAAAATGGTTATCTGAACGTACCGGTAAAACCTACCGCCTGCCGACCATGACTGAGTGGGAGTATGCCGCTAACGCTGCTGGCAAACAGCCAAAAAAAGATGTCAATTGTCGGGTTATGCTGGGTGACAAAGTGCTGAAAGGCACCGGCACGGTCAGTGTAAAATCCGGCAAGGCCAATGGCTGGGGGCTGAAAAACTATGTAGGTAATGTGCAAGAGATGGTGACAAATGAAACCGGTCCCCTGACTGTAGGAGGCGCCTACTCAGATGCCCATTCGAAATGTGCTATCTCTCTACGAAGACCATACAACGGTAATCCCAATAATTCAACGGGCTTTCGTGTATTACTTGAAGACGTCGGTTAATTTAGCAAGGGATTAAATATGAGTAAACCAACCCTGCGCGATCTGGCAAAGGCTTATAGTAAGGGAATTCTGCAAAAAGAAAACTATCGTGAGGCGCGTGCAACATTGATTAACGGCATATTGTCTGGCGATGACACTCTGCAAGTCAACGAGTACCCTGCCCTGGTTGAACTGCCCGATGAAGAATCGCTGGATGTCACCGAGCGTAAATCTGTAAAAAAAAAACTCCTGTAGTAACTGCGACACAAGCAACCACTCAATCCATACCTTCAAAATTCATTATTTATACGTTAGCCGGCCTGGTTATCGTCATTATCATCGTCATCACGATAGTGCTGGTGGGCACTGAAAATCCTGCCGATAAAAGACCATCATCTGAGCCACTGCCTGTCACACAACCTGTCAGCAGCACAGTATCAACCTTGCAAGCAAGCCCTGCACAGACCCTGATTCAAGGGTTTTTGAATAAAAACAAGTGGTCTGAATCTGATCTCGAGAAGTTCTTGCAGCAATGGCATATTCTGAGTTCAGAACACAAGGACCGTGCAATGAGTACAATTGAAATTGGCCAACTTGCTAATGCCATCACTAAACAGGTTTTGGAGGAGCGGGCACTTTCCGGGCTTGGTGATACCGGCAAATCAGATCAGAAGTTATCACAACTGGTTCAATTTGCTGACCGGATTGGCATTACACAGCCACCCACTACTTTGCCAGAACAAACGGTCACGGCAGAGCTTGCTGACGAACCATCCAGTGACATAAAAAATGATATTACCGCGATGACAAGTTCTGGCAAAAAAAACAACGCCAGTGGATGTACCTTAACAAGCATAACGCCGCAAACAGCCTATTGCAGAGATGACATCGGGGGCAACATAAAAGGCCCCACCATGGTGATCATTCCAACGGAAAAATTGGTCATGGGTGCAGAACTGGAAGTTGAGCAAGCCAAACATGACATTCACATTGATTACCAGTTTGCAATGTCAGTGCATGAAATCACATACGGCGAATACCGGGAATTCTGTGTGAGGACGCAACGGGATTATCCCGTACAACCCTGGGCCGGAAAAGATTTTCCTGTTGTGAACGTCAGCTGGTATGATGCTGTGGCCTATACCGAATGGCTGAGCGAACTAACCGGCCATGCATATCGGTTGCCGAGCGAAGCTGAATGGGAATACAGTGCCCGCGCCGGCGCAACAACGAACTATCCTTTTGGCAATACCATCAGCGCATTTGATGCTGTTTATTCAGCTAACAAAATCTTGATCGCACCGCTACCTAAAACCGACCGCTCAATTAATCGAAATAATTTCCGGTTATATCATATGCCTGGCAATGTACGGGAATGGGTTGCAGACGCATGGCATAATAATGATGCAACCAGCGCCATGAAAGACCTCACTCAGAACGCACAAGGCGATAGCTTGCGTGTTATACGCGGTGGCTCCTATGCTGATCCCGCTTCCGCCTTGCACTCAGCCGCCCGAACTAAACTGGCGGGCAGATTAGCCGATAATTACACGGGCTTTAGAGTGGTACAGGAATTTCAGGCTCGTCTGCAAGAGCAATAATCATGCTCGGATAGACACAGATTCCGCCGCTGCTGGATTGCCGGTATCTTGTAAAATAGTTTAACTACATGGTTTGATTTTGAGTTATTCTGTTAGTGTTATGTCCAACAACACAGCGAATATTGATAGCCGGGAACTCGATAAATTCGACTTGCTTGCAAAAGAGTGGTGGGATCCGCACGGCAAATTGAAGACATTGCATCACATCAATCCTGTGCGACTTGGATACATTGATAACGCCGTTGCCTTAACCGGCAAATCTGTGCTGGATCTGGGCTGTGGGGGCGGCTTGCTGACGGAAGCCATGACTGAAAAAGGAGCACGGGTGACCGGACTCGATGCCAGTAACACCAGCATAGAAGTCGCCAGATGGCACCAACAGCAAACAGGCAAGGAAATAGAATATGTCGTCAATACCGCAGAACAATTCGCACAACACAAACAGACTGCTTTCGATGTTATTACCTGTATGGAACTAGTCGAACATGTACCCGATGTTGAATCACTGCTTTCAGCTTGTAGCAAGATGTTAAAGCCTGGTGGACATTTGATACTGTCGACGATAAATCGAAATTTAAAGGCTTATATAGCAACGGTATTAGGCGCTGAATATCTGCTGGGGCTACTGCCGAAAGGGACTCACGATTATAAAAAATTCGTTCGCCCGTCGGAACTGGATCAGTGGTTGAGAAAAGCCGGTCTGAGCATACTGGATATTGCCGGCATGTGTTACATCCCGATTATCAATGTCTGTACAATTACGGATAACCCTGAGATCAATTACATCATGCACGCAAAGCTGGAAAATCTGTAGATGACCAATGCCTGATAATTGCTTATTAGTGAAGCATGCCAGTTTCCAGTCACCACTCATAGGCAGGATCTTAAGCAAATATGACCGTAGTAGACATTGTAATACCTGTGACTTTATTTTCAGATCGAGAAATCACTTTTTCCTTAACAACCTATGCGTCACCATTTAACAAAATAACACCTCTTAAAAATCATGTTGCCAACCAACATAAACAACGTCCTGTTTGATCTGGATGGAACCCTGGCAGATACCGCACCGGATCTGGCCTATGCATTAAACCAATTGTTACAGGAGCAGGGCGAGCCTGCCCTGCCTCTGGAGACAATCCGGCCAACGGTGTCACAGGGCGGCATCGTCATGGTTAGTCAGTTTTTGCACATCGATCAGGAAGATGAGGCATTCCCTGCACTCCGGCAAAGATTCCTGGATATCTACAGCAGCAATCTAGCGAATGAAACGGCACTGTTTCCGGGTATGCGGCAGGTGCTGGACAGACTGGAAGCGGACAATATCAGCTGGGGCATCGTTACCAACAAGGTGAGTTGGCTTACCGATCCACTCATGCGGGCGTTAGGTCTTGAGCAACGGGCCGGCTGTATAGTCTCCGGCGATACCGTTGAACACAGCAAACCCCATCCCGCGCCGATGCTACATGCCTGTCAGTTAATTGACCGGGCACCCTCGCGGACACTTTATGTCGGCGACGCTAAACGAGACATAGAAGCGGGACATAATGCCGGCATGTACACCCTGATAGCAAACTATGGCTATATAGCAGCAGATGAAGACCCCGGCACATGGGGGGCAGATGGTATGATAGAGACACCACTGGAAATTCTGGACTGCCTGACCAGACAATAAATAGTCATGCAGCCGGTCAAGAACCTGCAGGATATGGCCCCACTTGCAGGCACAAATTTTTATTACAGCACACTGTTCCATCCAACTGCACAAAAGCATCTAATAAATGCCCTGTTTGCCTTTCTGAGTGAATTTGAAAAACTTATACATGGCTACACTGATCCCGGCATCACCAGAATAAAACTGCAATGGTGGCGAGAGGAGATAGAACGATTATTCTCAGGTCAGCCGCGGCATCCTCTCAGCAAACAACTGAGCAATCAGTTACAGGCATGCAATCTGACGCGTGCCTCATTCAATGCTTACATTGATCACACAGAATCACTCATCAACGTGACCCCGATAATCTCCTATGAAGACTGGCTGGTTACATTGCAGGCAGGCCCGGGGAGCATATGGAAAATGGCCGCCCAAGGCTGCGCTGGTGAGGATGATGCATCGATCCTATTGAGCGGCAGGATCGGGGCACTGGTTTCCATGTTAGCCCAGATGCAGGACATCCGTCGCTTTCTGGACAGGGGCCAATGCCCTCTGCCAGCACAACTGATGGAAAAGCATCATGTTCACATGCAGGATCTGATGGCAGAAAATCTCAGCCAAAACGTCACCGGACTGTTCACCGAAATGATCTGTCATATACACAAAGACCTTGATGACTGTTATGCCGATTTCCCGAATACCGATCGGATAGCGCTGCTGTTTTGTTTAATCATGGCACGACTGTCAGCCACCACCTGCATTGAAATAGCAAAAGATAAATATAGACTGACTGAAAATCGCATCACACTGACGCCCATACGTAGACTATGGATCGCATGGAAGACAAAAAATACATCGAAATGGCATCGTTAGAGCTAAATAAGTATTCTGACACGCGTACAGATTAGCGTCATTCCGGCACCCCTCCGGGCATAAACTCCAGCCGGAATCCAGCCCAACAAATGGTCCGTCTGAAAGTATGCCCCGTACTCAGATACGGGGGCGGTCTTTACTTACTGGATACCGGGTCTAGCCCGGTATGACAAACAGTACTTTTATATGTACGTGTGTCGGAGAACCTCATTGCTTATCGCCATGACTTGTTTTTCTATAACGCAGGCGTACTCGTAGTCGTCGCAACACCTCCGGATCTACATTGTCCGCTGTCAATATATATGAATAAGACTGATGATTTCCATCAACGAAGCGCAGCACTATCAACCAGGGATGTACCCACGCACCGGCTAGAAGCGTTATATCCTGACTGTCTCCATTCTGTGTGATTCGTAACCATTCATCGTCAGGGGTTAAAATCAGTTGCGTCGGGGCGAACGCATGCCGCTGTGTTATATAATCACGCTGGTAACGGATCATGCTGCCGCCAATTGCCAGGCCAAGTAAAATTTTCAGCCACAGCATAATGGCAACGGGAAAAAGACAGAGCATGGCGCCCAGATGACTGACCAATAGCCCCTTATATAGCCAGGCAGGCGGACGGTAATGAACTGATATCGGCGAAATTAACGTACTTTCCCTGGCAAACATTGCTCTCTCGCTTCTCGCTTGAAATCAAACACAATAAAAAACATACTACGCGTATCTACCAGGAGCCTGTCCGAGAGTAGAAAGCCTACCGCGGCAAAGCTCCTGGATACTGACAACATTCATCTATTATCGTTGTCAAGTACAATAAAATTAATAATTTGTCAATATTACAGCACTCAGGCCAGGATGATATTATGTCGTTAAAAAACACAGACCACGTAGATCAGGATAAAACGATTAGTGACGAAAAAGGAAAAACACAATCTATAAAAAAACGCCCCAAGGAATCAGGTGGTCCCAAAGGACCCGAGCCGACACGTTATGGCGACTGGGAGCGTCGTGGCCGCTGTATTGATTTTTAACAGCTTATTACCGGCATTTTTTCCGGCTTAATATCACAGACAACAGAGATTCAATAGAGCAAATAACATGGCAAAAGTCGAGCGCCCACTGTCACCGCATCTACAAATATACAAACCGCAACTCACCTCAGTAATGTCAATCATCCATCGGGGCACGGGCGTATTTCTGAGTCTTGGGGCATTGTTGCTGTGCTTCTGGCTGCTGGCTGTTGCTGCCGGCCCAACGATCTATGCTGAAATGTTCAAGCATTTAACTGCCTGGTATGGAATACTGCTGCTCATACTCTTTGTATTTTCGCTTTTCTATCATCTGTGTAATGGTATACGCCACCTTTTCTGGGATGCCGGCCTGGGCCTGGAACTCAAAGCCACTTATCAATCAGGTTATCTGGTCGTCATGGCAAGCTTGTTGATGACGTTCATCACCTGTTGGCTAGGCATGTGTTCCGTGGGGGGCGCAGCATGAGCCTGCAAACACCGCTGGCAAAGGCAAGAGGGTTGGGTTCTGCCAAACAGGGGACACATCACTGGTGGCAACAACGTCTTACTGCGATTGCCCTGACGCCATTATCATTATGGTTTATCTACTCTCAGCTAATAATAGGCTCAGTAGATCATGCTAGTGTGACACGATGGATGAGTGACACCATGAATGCTGTACTGCTTATCTTGTTTATAGTGTCATTGTTCCATCATGCCCAGCTTGGTATACAGGTAGTTATTGAGGATTACATCGATTCTGGATGGCAAAAAATGTCCAGCATCATACTAATAAAATTTATTGCCTTGTTTGCAGGACTTGCTTCTGTCATTGCTATACTCAAGGTCTTTCTGGGCTTATAACGATCTGTGACGAATTCCTACAAGATTACTGAACACCTCTATGATGTGATTGTCGTCGGCGCCGGTGGTGCCGGACTACGCGCAACCTTTGGTATGGCAGAAAAAGGGCTGAAAACTGCCTGTCTGACCAAGGTCTTTCCTACCCGCAGCCATACTGTCGCCGCACAAGGTGGTATGAGTGCAGCACTTGGCAATATGGGTAAAGATGACTGGCGCTGGCACATGTATGACACGATTAAAGGCTCCGATTGGCTGGGCGATCAGGATGCTATCGAATATATGTGCCGCGAGGCCGCTGCAGCGGTGATAGAACTCGAGCATTATGGCGTGCCTTTTTCCCGTACAGAGGAAGGTAAGATATATCAACGACCATTTGGTGGCATGACAACCAATTTCGGGGAAGGCATCGCTCAGCGCACCTGTGCAGCAGCTGACCGTACCGGTCATGCGATTTTACACACCCTCTATCAACAGTCCCTGAAGCATCAGGCTGAATTTTTTATAGAATACATCGCGCTGGATCTGATCATGGATGAAGGCGTTTGCCGCGGGATCATGGCCTGGAACCTTGAAGATGGCTCACTGCATCGTTTTCGCGCACATTCCGTTGTCATGGCCACTGGCGGTTATGGCCGCGCCTATTTTTCCTGCACCTCGGCACATACCTGCACCGGTGATGGTAATGCACTGGTGTTGCGGGCAAACCTGCCTTTGCAGGACATGGAATTCATTCAATTTCATCCTACCGGTATCTACGGTTCCGGCTGTCTGATCACCGAAGGTGTGCGCGGTGAAGGCGGCTACCTGACGAATAGCGAGGGTGAACGTTTCATGGAACGCTACGCACCGTCTGCAAAAGATCTCGCCTCAAGAGATGTCGTCAGCCGTTCCATGACCATCGAAATACGTGAAGGCCGGGGGCTCGGCGCCGACAAAGATCATATTCACTTGCACCTTGAACACCTGGGTCCGGAAATTATCAACGAACGTCTGCCCGGCATAGCCGAGTCTGCAAAGATATTTGCAGGTGTCGATGTCTCCAGAGAACCTATCCCGGTGTTACCAACAGCACACTACAACATGGGTGGCATTCCAACCAACTACCATGGCCAGGTCGTGACACTGCAAGACGGTGATCCGGAGCATATCGTGCCTGGATTAATGGCCATCGGCGAAGCTGCCTGTGTCTCAGTACATGGCGCCAATCGTCTAGGCTCCAACAGTCTGCTCGATCTCATCGTGTTTGGCCGTGCGGCGGCCAATACTGCTGCGCAACAAATCAAAACGGGTGCCCCACATAAACAGCTTGCCAATGCTGGCGATGAAGCGATCGCCCGTCTGGATAAATTACGCTATGCAAAAGGCAGCCTGAGAACATCCGAAATACGCAACAATATGCAACGCACCATGCAAAACAATGCCGCAGTGTTCCGTAACGGCGAAATTCTGCAGGAAGGTATCACCAAGTTACGCGAGATCTATCAGTCCTTTGCCGACGTCAACGTCAGTGACCGCTCGATGATTTGGAATACCGATCTGGTCGAGACCCTGGAACTGGAGAACCTGTTGCAAAATGCGATGGTAAGTATCTGTTCTGCTGAAAACCGTAAGGAAAGCCGGGGCGCACATGCACGAGAGGATTATCCGGACAGAGATGATGAAAACTGGATGAAACATACCTTGGCCTGGCTGGAGATAAAGGGCGCGGACGTGCGGTTCGATTATCGTCCCGTGCACATGTATACTTTAAGCGACGACGTAGACGTCATACCACCGAAGAAACGCGTTTATTAACACACATGAAACGTATCTCGTGAAGCGGGAAGCGTGCAGAGAAGTATATGAAAACGTAGACGAGATACGAGATACGAGATTATGGCTCAATTCAGACTTCCTAAAAACTCAAAGATCAAGCCAGGCAAGACTTACTCCAGTGCTGATGGGGCAAATAATAAAAAAACCTTTCGTGTCTATCGCTGGGATCCGGACAGTGGTGAGAATCCTCGCATCGATAGTTATGAGATAGACCTGGACAAGTGTGGACCCATGGTGCTCGATGCACTGATCTATATCAAAAACGAAATCGATCCCACATTAGCCTTCAGACGCTCCTGCCGTGAAGGGATCTGCGGCTCCTGTGCGATGAATGTCGCGGGCACCAATACCCTGGCCTGCATCAATGATATCGCTGATGTGAAGGGGGATGTAAAGGTTTATCCTCTGCCACACTTGGAGGTCAGTAAAGATCTGATACCTGACCTTGAACACTTTTATGCGCAGTATGCCTCGATTAAACCCTGGATTCAGACTCACACACCGCCACCGCCGGACAGTGAGCGGCTGCAATCAAAGCAAGAACGTAACGCCCTGGATGGTCTTTACGAATGTATCCTCTGTGCCTGTTGCTCGACAGCTTGTCCCAGTTACTGGTGGAACTCTGATCGTTACCTTGGACCCGCCATCCTGCTACAGGCCTATCGCTGGATTGTGGACAGTCGCGATGAGAATACCGGCGAGAGACTGGATGATCTGGAGGATCCATTCAAGCTCTATCGTTGCCATACCATCATGAACTGCACCAATACCTGTCCGAAGAACCTTAACCCTGCCAAATCTATTGCCGAGATTAAAAAATTACTTGTCGCCCGTACGATGTAATTACAGCCAAAATAACAATGAGTGAGCGCTCTCGCTTGATTTGGCGTTGTCGACGCGGTATTCGGGAAATGGATATACTGTTCCAACGATTCATGGAACAACGATACCAGTGCCTGTCAGTCGATGAAAAAAAACTCTTCGAAGAATTCCTGGAAGAGTCTGATCTTGATATCCTTAAATGGATCACGGGCAAGTCAGAACCTGATAAACTTGCCTATAAAACATTAGTTATACACTTTCAAAATCTTGAACATACCACTGACTGATGCACTAATTAGCTATGACCACACAATGGAAAAAATTTCTGATAAATAACGGCGCATCACTCCAGCATAACTTTGTAAAAGATTTTGGCAAGCCGGAAGATGAAGCTATCGCAGCTTTATCAAAGAATATCATTATGGATCTATCCTATTTTGCCATTGTAGAGATAAGTGGCAGTGATGCAGAAGAATTCCTGCACGGTTTATTTACCAGTGATATTAAAAAACTTGATGATGAGTGTTTTCAGTTCAGCGCATGGTGTAATCCAAAAGGCAGGGTGTTGGCAAACTTCATCGTAGTCAAGCTAGGTGAAATATACTATCTAATCCTGCCTGATGATTTAAAAGCGCAATTCATCAAAAAGTTACAGATATATATTTTACGCTCCGAGGTATCAATCAGCGATCACAGTAGTGAATTAATACGGCTTGGAATTCTTGCCAAAGACATAGAGCACCTGATGATGATTGGCATAACAGATAGCGTACGTGAACAACCATCGAAGGTCATTAAACATCATGACCTAATCATCATTGCCCTTCCCGGCAAAGAAAGCAGAATGTTTATCTTTGGTCCGGAACAGCAAGCCCGGCAATTATGGCAAAAACTGGCTGAAGATTTTCTCAGTGTAGGCAGTCAATACTGGCAACTCCACGATATCTTGTCCGGCATTGCCTGGATAAGTGAACAATCCAGTGAATCTTTTCTTCCCCAGACATTAAACCTCGATTGTTTAGATGGCGTTAGTCTCAACAAGGGTTGTTACACTGGGCAGGAGATCATTGCCCGCATGCACTATCGCGGAAAACTTAAACAACGAATGTTCCTGGCAAATATTAAATCCGCTATTCAGCCGGAAACCGGGGCGAAACTCTATTCACAACATGTTGTTCAGAGTGTCGGGATGATCATAAATGCTGCCAGATATGCCGAAAAGGACTACCAGGTCCTGGTAGCTGTTGATATGGATCAGGCAAGTGATGATAACGTACATCTGCATGATGCTAGCGGCCCGCTGCTCAATTTTCATGCCCTGCCTTATCCCATCGAGACAGGTTGAACGGAATTGTAATCACGACCTGTAACGTTTTTAAATTCAGGCTGCTAATCGCACCACATCGCTGCAACTGTTCATTTCTATATATCAATTCATGACGACAATTAATAGTTTTAGACCACCCTGGTGGCTACCTGGCGCCCACTTGCAAACCCTCTGGCCACATATCTGCCGTCGATTACCACTCGTACAACTAATCGACGAACGTCTGGAATTACCAGATGGCGATTTCGTCGATCTCTGTTGGACACAAAAAAAATCCGACGCCATCGTCGTTGTCCTGCACGGGCTGGAAGGATGCATCCGGTCGCCCTATGTGATGGGAATTATGTCGGCGATTGACCAAGCTGGTTGGCAAGGCGTGTTTATGCATTTTAGAGGTTGTAGTGGCGTTCATAACCGTCGACCACGCAGTTACCATTCCGGAGAAACCGGTGACCTCAACTTCCTGCTGAAGACCCTGGCGCAACGTTATCCGGGTGTGCCTCTAGGCGCTGTGGGTTATTCTCTGGGCGCTAATGCACTGTTAAAATATCTGGGTGAAGATGATAATGAAAAACACCTGACTGCCGCCGTTGCAGTCTCCGTGCCTTTTCTATTGGCCATTGGTGCAGAGCGCCTTGAGCGAGGATTGTCCCGATTCTACCAGCGCTATCTGCTGCGCCGTCTGCAACACAAGATAACATCCAAATTCAGGACCATGACATCACCTGTTCCCTTAGACAGTATTGCCAGGCTGAATACATTCAGGTTGTTCGATGATCAAATTACCGCGCCCCTGCATGGTTTTAAAGATGTAGATGATTACTATTCGCGCTGCAGTTCAAGACAATTCCTGAAAAACATCAAGCTACCCACACTGATAATTCATGCTGCCGACGATCCCTTTATGACACAAGCCGCCATCCCTGCAAGCGATGAACTTGCCGAAACCATCCAGTTTGAATTATCGGACAAAGGCGGGCACGTAGGTTTCATTAACGGCAATCTACCCTGGCGTCCCAACTATTGGCTGGAAAAACGAATACCTGAATTCTTACAAACGTTCATGGATCATTAGTTATTTGTCTGTTGTTATTTGTAGAGAGACATTTGCTTATGAGATAATCACCAGTAACAAATGAAAAAATTGAACCCCCACAGACTTTTTTATTTACTGCTGCTATTGACTTGCGGCGCTTTACTGGGCTTCGGTTACTATCTGCAATTCGTTAATGGACTCGAGCCCTGCCCACTGTGCATCTTGCAGAGACTCGCCTTTATAGCGGTCTTCATTATTTCTGTTATTGGCTTTATCCATGCCCCTGCAACGGCCTGGTTCAGAGTCTACAGTGGTCTTATATCCATCACAGCACTCATCGGCGCCGGCATCGCCGGACGACAAGTCTGGTTGCAACACCTGCCCGCCGATAAAATACCGGAATGTGGCCCCGGTCTGGAATATATGCTGGACGTATTACCGTTGGCAGACACAATAAAAATAATTTTTACCGGTTCCGGGGAATGCGCAGAGGTCAACTGGACCTTGCTGTCTCTGAGTATTGCTGAATGGAGCCTTATCTGCTTTGTTGCACTGCTGATAGTCAGTGCGGTTCATTGTGTGAAAGGCGGACTTGTGAAAAGTCCTTGACGGGGTACTAGCAACTTACATCGCCTGCTTAACGACAGCATCAGTCCTGGCTGGCTTTGTCCTTTTCTGTGCATCGACAACTACTAGAGCGGAATCATTCAGGATGCCTCTAACCGTAGAAGAGGGTGTCACAATCATCACCGGATAGGCCATACCCAATAGCACAGGGCCAATGGTGATCGCATCACCTAAAATCTTTATCAGATCATAAGCGATCTTGGCGGCGTCAAGATTCGGCATAACAAGCAAATTAGCCTGCCCCTTTAACGTTGAATCCGGTAAAACCGAATGGCGTATACTCTCAAGCAGTGCTGCATCAGCACGCATCTGGCCATCAATTGCCAGCTCTGGCATAGTGTTTTTGATAAGCTTCAATGCCTTTTGCATTTTCCTTGACGATGCTGATTCAGCTACGCCATTATTATTATTACAAAATGACAGTAATGCTGCGTTGGGCTTGATCGAGAAACGATCTCTCATGAAATCCGCCGCCAGTTTTGTGATATCGGCGATTTGTTCTGCTGTCGGATCCAGGGTCACTGCTGTATCACAAATAAAATACATACCTTTTTTAAGTAATACCACATTCATTGCTGCCGGCTGTCTGGTGTCATCACTTAGACCCAGCTCTGAAATGACGTGCTGCAGATGTTGATGGTATTGGCCGGTACTGCCACAGATAAGCCCATCAACATAACCACTTTTAACTAATCTGGCCGCGAGCAAGGTATTGATAGTGGCGCCATCAGACGGGGCCTTATCCTGAGCCGCTAACAAAAGCTCATAGCCAGGTAGCTCTTGCGGGGCCAGGATTTCAAAATCATCATCCGGTCTGATGCGCAAACCCAATGTCTTGATACGCTCACATATCACATCTACTCGACCAATAACTATGGGTTCAGCCAACTTATCATCAATAACGGACTGGATTGTCCGTAGTATCCTGTCTTCCTCACCGTCAGCATAGAGCAAGCGTTTCGACTCCTGCTTTGCCTGTTCGAACACGGTCCGCATCAGCATCATTGACTGGAAGACATATTGCGTCAAATCATCTCTGTAGCTATCCAGATCAGCGATGGGCCGCGTCGCAACGCCGCTATCCATTGCTGCCCTGGCAATGTCAGGCGCCAGTTTGGTGATCAGGCGCGGGTCGAAAGGCTTGGGGATCAAATAATCAGGTCCAAACTTGAGATTTTCTCCGGGGTAAGCGGCCACCACTGTATCCGGGGCCTCTTCTTTCGCCAAATCGGCCAGTGCATGCACACAGGCAATCTTCATTGCCTCAGTGATCCTGGTCGCGCCAACGTCCAGTGCACCGCGAAATATAAACGGGAAACACAAGACATTATTGACCTGATTCGGATAATCTGAACGGCCGGTGGCAATGATCGCGTCAGGACGCACGGCCTTGACCTCTTCCGGCAGGATTTCCGGGATGGGATTTGACAGGGCAAAGACCAGCGGCCCGTCAGCCATGGAACGAACCATTTCCTGCTTCAACACACCCGGGCCTGACAGGCCAAGAAACACATCTGCGCCCTTGAGGGCGTCGGCCAGGGTACGTGCCTTGGTATTGCTTGCGAACAATCGCTTATGCGGTTGCAATCCGCCGCCACGACCACGATATATCACACCACTTCGATCCAGCAGGATAATGTTGTCTTTTTGCACACCCAGACTCACCAGTAACTTTAAACAGGCTATGCCCGCGGCGCCCGCGCCGATGGTGACAACTTTCACCTTGTCGATATCCTTACCGACAATACTCAGGCCATTGAGTACCGCTGCACCGACGATAATGGACGTACCATGTTGATCATCGTGAAAAATAGGTATCTTCATGCGTTTACGTAATTTGCCTTCAACCTGAAAACACTCGGGCGATTTAATGTCTTCCAGGTTAATGCCACCAAAAGTCGGTTCCAGGCTGACAATGATCTCAACAAGTTTGTCCGGATCCTGTTCGTTGATTTCGATATCAAACACATCTATTCCGGCAAACTTCTTGAACAGGACCGCCTTGCCCTCCATGACCGGTTTCGCTGCCAATGGCCCAATGTTTCCCAGCCCCAGTACTGCTGTACCATTAGTGATGACGGCGACAAGATTGGAACGTACCGTCATATCAGCGACAACGCCAGGATCGGCGGCAATGGCCTTGCAGGGCTCTGCAACGCCGGGGCTATAGGCAAGAGCCAGATCCTGAGGACTTGTCAACGGTTTAGTGGCGATAACTTCCAGCTTGCCGGCTCGCGGCAAGCGATGATAATCCAGTGCGCTTTTTTTCTTATCTTCAGCCATTTAAGTCAGTTTGTGACAGGGTCGTATCAATTCGATAACGCAATAAATAGACCCGATACTATCAAGTTACCATGTAATCTTAATATAGTTTAGACAGAAAGCTGGCTAAATGTTTCAAAGAAAAGGATTAATACAGCAAACAGATAAAACAGCAGGCTCATACTGCCTGCGCAGATAATCTCACGGACGGAACCCAGTCGGTAAATTTCCTCCCAGACCACGCAGCATATTCGCCATGCCAGACTTTTTTGATAACTTCTTCATCATCTTCTGCATCTGCTTGAATTTTTTTAACAAGCGATTAACATCCTGGATCTGAGTGCCGGAACCGGCGGCTATCCTCTTCTTGCATGAACCATTGATCACCGCCGGATATTTACGCTCCTTTATGGTCATCGAATCAATGATAGCCTCCAGTTTGATCATGTCCTTGTCATTGACCTGATTCACTGCCGCAGCAGGCAATTGTTGCATACCGGGCAATTTATCCATGATACTGCCCAGCCCTCCCATATTACGCATCTGCCGCAACTGATCCTGAAAATCAACCAGACTGAAGCCGGCGCCCTTTTTAATCTTTTTTGCCAGAGTCCTGGCTTTGTCGATATCCGTCTTCTGCTCAAGCTCTTCGATCAGACTCAGCATATCCCCCATACCGAGGATCCGTGAGGCGATGCGCTCTGGATGAAAGGGTATCAACTCGTCGATCTTTTCACCTGTGCCCATGAACAGGATCGGTTTGCCCGTGACATGTCGCACTGACAATGCCGCACCGCCTCTTGCATCACCATCGACCTTGGTCAATACCACACCGGTCAACGGTAACGCGGCATTAAATACACTCGCTGAATTAACGGCATCCTGACCCAGCATACTGTCGACCACAAACAAGGTATCGGACGGGTCCAGGGCTGCATGCAGGCGCCTGATTTCTTCCATCATGTCATCATCCACATGCAGACGACCGGCCGTATCGATGATGAGTACATCCATGAATTGCGTGCGTGCACTTTGCAAGGCGGCGACAGCTATATCGACCGGTGTCTGCGTGTTATCACTGGCAAAAAATTCCAACTGATTTTCTTCGCAGAGCACCTTGAGCTGTTCGATTGCTGCGGGCCGATAGACGTCACAACTGGCAGTCATGACGGATTTTTTTTGTTGCTTGAGCCAGCGTCCGAGCTTGGCTACGGTGGTCGTTTTACCTGCACCCTGCAGACCTGCCATCAGGATCACGGCAGGCGGTTGTGTGTTCAGATTCAGACTGACATTGGACTCACCCATAAGCCTGATGAGTTCGTCATGGACATATTTGATAACGACCTGTCCAGGCGTCATACTTGTCTTGACCTGCTGCCCCAGGGACTGCTGTTTGACCTGTTCGATGAAGTCCTGCACCACTGGCAGGGCAACGTCAGCCTCAAGCAGGGCCATCCTGACCTCGCGCATGGCCGCACTGATATTATCTTCCGTAAGGCGTGCCTGTCCTCTTAATTCCTTGATAACATGGGATAATCTTTCAGATAAATTGTCAAACATTTGTCGTTACTCGTTATTTGTATTTTGTGTAAATCCAGGAAGAATAATTCTCGCCAAGGCGCAAAGCTCGCAAAGTTATAAGATATAACTATACAAGCATATTACGAATTCTTTTATGGCGTCTTTGCGTCTTTGCGAGAAAAATTATAGCGTTTATGGACGGAGTACTAGAACGAAGTGTATCAAGTCTGCCTGTGTCTCACGCTTTTACACTTCACATCCAGACAGGCGTCATTCTAACAGGAAACTGCAAGCCCGGATATTGCGGCAATACTTCACGCGATAGTGTATTTGTGACAGTATAGTAATTGTCATGACGACGATTATTTTCAGTAGTATTGCGATGTTACTTTACCTGCTCACTGCGGGCTGGCTGGGCTATCATGTCTTCAAACTGCAACTGGATGCCAGCGAACTCAAGATCAAGATCATCACTGTCGGCGGCATTGCCCTGCTACTACACGCACTGGTGCTCTATCAGGGCATCATCACCGATGTTGGTCTAAACCTCGGGTTTTACAATGCCTTGTCCCTGATAAGCTGGCTCGTTGCCCTGTTAGTTGTGTGCGTGGCCATGATCAGACCTGTGGAAAATCTTACTGTAGTCTTTTTACCTGCCGCGGCACTCGCCCTGTTTCTGGAATTAATATTCCCTACGCAACATATTCTGTCAGACTCCAATACGATAGGCCTGCGCATGCATATCCTGCTGTCTATCACTGCATACAGCCTGTTGGCAATCGCCGCCTTGCAAGCAATCATCCTGGCGATACAGGAGCAGCAGTTACACAACAAGCACCCGGTTAGAATCATGCAAAGACTACCACCGATGCAAACCATGGAAGCTTTACTCATGCAGATGATTGCCATCGGTTTTTTTCTGTTGAGCCTGAGTCTTGCTACGGGCCTGATGTTTCTGCACGATATCTTTGCACAACATCTGGTCCACAAAATCTTCCTGTCGAGCCTGGCCTGGTTAATATTTGCACTCGTGTTATGGGGCAGATGGGCACTCGGCTGGCGCGGTAAAAAATTGATCCGCTGGATCCTGGGCGGATTTATCTCACTGATGCTGGCCTATTTTGGTTCCAAACTGGTGCTCGAACTTATCTTGCACAGAATTTGAAATCCAAAATCAGGCTTAAAAATATGCCTGATTTTGCCAAACATTTATCAATTGAACCACGATATATGCTTCGCGATAGCCTAGACCATCACTCTATGCTTGACCCCTCACTCTCTTTGGACTGACAATAAGCACTGGCTTTAACTGAGGCATTTGCTTCATTGGACGATATTTCATTATCACTGTTATTTGGCATCCTGTTCCTGCTGATAATACTCTCGGCATTCTTCTCCAGTTCTGAAACGTCCATGATGGCGCTGAACCGCTATCGCCTGCGCCATCTGGTCAATGACAATCATCGGGCAGCAATACTGGTGTCAAACCTGTTAAAGCATCCTGATCGCCTCATCGGTCTGATATTGCTAGGCAATAATCTTGTCAATATTCTTGCGGCCGCTATCGCAACCGTCATTGCTATCAGACTGATGGGTGATGCAGGGATCATTGTTGCGACAATTTTATTGACCTTTGTTATTCTGATCTTTGCTGAAGTCGCGCCGAAAACGCTGGCCGCGATGAATCCGGAGAAAATTGCCTTCCCTGCTGCGTATATTCTAACGCCCCTGGCAAAAATTCTACGTCCCGGTGTCTGGATAATTAACAAGTTGGCCAACAGCTTATTAAAAGTCCTGCGACATGATCCGGTGGCGAAAAATAATGCCTCTCTCACCAGTGAAGAACTCAGAATTGCCGTGCATGAGGCTGGCAATTTGATACCGATCCGTCATCAGCGTATGTTAATCAGTATCCTCGACCTCGAGCACATCACGGTCGAAGACATAATGGTTCCGCGCAATGAAATCGCCGGTATCGACTTGAATGACACGCTGACAGACATCATAGAGGCGCTGAGTCATTGCCAGCACACACGTCTGCCAATATTCCGGGACAATATTGACGCTGTCGTGGGTATGTTACATGTCAGACACGTTTCCAGGGTGCTGGCAAATAAAGATGAGTTCTCCATTGAGAATCTGGAAAAGATAACAGTGGTACCCTACTTTGTGCCGCTGGGCACACCTTTGCATACCCAGTTGTTCAACTTTCAGCGTCAGAAAAAGCGTATCGGTCTGGTGGTAGACGAGTATGGTATCGTCCAGGGCCTGGTTACCCTGGAAGATATCCTGGAGGAGATCGTCGGCGAATTCACTACCGATCTGCAGAGCTATGATCAGGATATCCATCCACAGGAAGATGGCACTTATATGATCGATGGCTCTACCATGATCCGGGACATCAACCGTCAATTAAACTGGCAACTACCAACAGATGGTCCAAAGACTCTAAATGGCCTGATACTCGAACAGCTTGAAAGGGTGCCTGAGTCCGGCACCAGCTTGCGCATCGACAACATTGCCATGGAAATTACCCAGGCCACGGACAACGCTGTGAGGATGGTGAAGATTACTGCGCTGCCGGAAGCAGACACAGAATAGATCGTGTCAAATGTACGCCCGATTAAGGCCTGATAATTGCATTATAATTAACTTCAGCATCGTATAAGACTCCTTCTCCCCTGTTTTAGGGGAGAAGGCCGGGATGAGGGGTAAAAATTATATGCATTTGTGCATATTTTATGTCTTCCACCCTCACCCAAACCCTCTCCCGCTAGCGGGAGAGGGCTTTATTTCTTATGTGAAGCTCAGGTTAATTAGCAAATTACTCCTGGAGCCGTTAGCAATGAGTCAAATTTCGAGACAGGAAAAGCGTATACATAACCGTATTGCATTCGATGCCCCGGTTGTCATCTCGATAGCAGATCGACAATGGCAAAGCAATTTACTGGATATCTCGCTTAAGGGTGCATTGGTGAATATACCGGATGACTGGGACAATAAACCAGACAGTCATTGCCAGTTAGATATTCAACTAAGTGGCAGTGATATACATATTCAGATGCAAGTCAGCGTCAAACATATAGAAAATAATCATATTGGCTTTCAATGTGATCAGATCGATCTGGACAGCATCAGTAATTTAAGACGCCTGGTGGAACTTAATATGCTGGATGAATCTGCGCTGGAAAGGGAATTAGCTGCCCTTGCCCACGGACTGTGAAACGCAAGCCAGCGTGAGTTTATCCAGGAAGAATAATTCCCACCAAAGTCATAAGATATTGTTTTAAAAGCATATTACGATTTCTTGTATGGCGTCTATGCGCCTCGGCAAGAAAAATTATTGCGTTTATGGACGGACATTAGATAAGGGCATCACTGTCCAGAACATCGGACAGGCGCCGTACAGCTTTGATCTTCATGCCCTTAATCCCCCGCTTGGGCTTGTTTGCTTGCGGAATAATCGCTTGTTTAAAACCGTGCTTGGCAGCTTCATTCAGACGTTCCTGACCATTTTGAACCGGCCTGATCTCACCAGACAATCCCACCTCACCAAAGACGATCAGATCACGGGGTAACGGACGATCCCGAAAACTGGAAAGTATAGACAGGAGAATGGCTAAATCAGCGCCGGTTTCACTGATGCGAACACCGCCGACAACATTTACAAAGATATCCTGATCAAAGGTCGCAATACCGGCATGACGATGTAAAACCGCCAGCAACATAGCCAGACGATTTTGTTCCAGACCGACAGTTACCCGCCGGGGTTGATTCATATGTGAGCTATCGACCAGTGCCTGTACTTCCACCAGTAATGGCCGTGTGCCTTCCCGTGTGACCATGACGACACTGCCGGAAACATCTTCATCATTGCCTGACAAAAAAATTGCGGAAGGATTGGTTACTTCGCGCAAACCCTTGTCGGTCATTGCAAAAACGCCGAGTTCGTTGACTGCGCCAAAGCGATTTTTTACTGCACGGATCAGCCGATAGCGACTGTCACTGTCTCCTTCAAAATAAAGCACCGTATCGACCATATGTTCCAGCACACGGGGCCCCGCGATAGCGCCTTCCTTGGTGACATGGCCAACAAGAAATACCGATGTATTGGTTTGTTTTGCAAAACGCACCCACTGTGCCGCGCATTCACGCACCTGACCGACTGACCCCGGCGCGGACTGTAATGAATCAGAATAACTGGTCTGAATGGAATCGATGACGATGACCTGTGGTTGCTCCTTCGCCAGCACAGAGAAAATACGTTCTAATTGATTTTCGGTCAGGACACGAAGTTTATCCAGGCTCAGGCCCAGCCTGCGTGCGCGTAAACCCATCTGTTCGATGGATTCCTCACCGGTCACATAAAGTGTCTTCACCGCGGCACTGTCAGTAAGTGACGACAATGCCTGAACCAGCAACGTTGATTTACCAATACCCGGATCACCGCCTATCAGGATCACCGAGCCCTGTACCAGCCCACCGCCCAGCACCCTGTCCAGTTCCGACAAGCCCGTCGCCAGGCGTAGCGTCACATCAGCCTGCACATCAGCCAGACACCTGACTTCGGCAGGCGCGGCAAGATGGCTTCTGAAACGCTGGGATTTCGCCTCGTTGAGATAGGCCGCCGGTACTTCAATCAGACTGTTCCAGGCATTACAATCAGGGCATTGCCCGCCCCACTTGCCTGTTGAGCTACCACACTCATTACATTGATATTGTACTCTAGGCCTGGCCATGCTCAATAAAACTCAAGCGTTTATGCACGCCGCATAACAATTCATAGGGGATGGTAGCGGCGTGCCGGGCAATTTCTTCTATGGGTAAATTTGCCCCCCAGAGTTCAACCGGATCACCCACTCTTGCATCGGCCTGTGACCGCAGGTCAACGGTCAACATGTCCATCGAGGCATGACCAATTATGCTAACGCGCTTGCCCTTTACCAGCACCGGCGTACCGGAATTTGCGTGCCTGGGGAAACCATCGCCATAACCGGCAGCAACAATACCGATGGTCATGTCTTCGGGGCAGCGCCAGCTTGCCCCGTACCCCACGGATTCACCCTTCGGCAGGAACTTGACGGAAATCAGTTCGGAACGCAGTGTCATCACGGGCACCAGCCCATGCTCCGCTGCGGTGGCATCTTGCAAAGGAGAAACCCCGTACAACATCAAACCGGGACGAACCCAATCTGCATGACTCTCCGGCCAGGCAATGATAGCTGCTGAATTCGCTATCGATTTTTCAGCTTGTAAGCCATGGCAGGCCTGCCTGAATATTTGCAACTGTCTCTGCGTTATCGGGTTGTCACGCTCGTTTGCTGTAGCAAGATGTGACATGAGATTGACCGGCCTGGCCACCGACGCATATTGATGCAACGCCTGCCAGACACTTGCTAATGACTCAGGCTCAAATCCCAGGCGATGCATGCCACTGTCGATTTTCAGCCAGACCTTGATCGGGGCGGCCAGCTGAACCTGTTTCAGCATGTCCAGCTGACTTTTGTGGTGTACCACAATATCCAGTCCAAGTTGCTGAATGTCTGGCAGTTCACCGGCGCTATAGGGACCTTCCAGCAGAATGACCGGTTGCGAGATTCCTGCCTCACGTAATTGCTGCGCTTCTTCCAGGCAGGAAACGCCAAAGGCATCAACGGAACTGAGGGCACTGGCGATGCGTACCAGACCATGACCATAGGCATCGGCCTTGACGATGGCCATGACCTTACGGCCGGGCGCCAGCTCACGAACGCGGCAAAGGTTAGACTGTACAGCGGCTAAATCAATCACGACCCTGGCAGGTCGTGTCATCCATCATGCCCTGGAATAAATGCTCGCTCTGGAATGTAATTCTCAAATCGCGTGTATTGAGCGAGAAAGGTCAGATTCACCGTACCAATTGGACCATTTCGCTGTTTAGCGATGATGATTTCAGCCTTGCCCTTATCCGGGCTGTCTTCGTTATACACTTCGTCACGATAGATGAAGACTATTAAATCGGCATCCTGCTCAATGGCGCCGGATTCTCTCAGATCTGACATCATCGGCCGCTTGTTAGGTCGCTGCTCAAGGCTACGATTGAGCTGCGACAGCGCCACCACCGGCACTTTCAATTCTTTTGCCATGGCCTTCATCGAACGGGAAATTTCCGATATCTCCGTCGCACGATTCTCCTTGGTCCCCGGCACCTGCATCAGTTGTAAATAATCAATAATAACCAGATCAAGGCCATGCTCTTTGACCAGGCGCCGACATCTGGCCCTGAGTTCAGCAGGGGTTAGCGCCGGAGTATCATCGATGAATATCTTTTTATCCTGCATCATCGACACTGTCGCTACCAGACGCGCCCAGTCATCATCGCTGGTCAATTTGCCGGTACGTATTTTTTGCTGATCGATGCGGGCCAGTGAGGCCAGCATTCTCATGGCCAATTGTTCACCAGACATTTCCATACTGAAAATGGCAACAGACAGATTGTTTTTTATCGCCGCATTCTCGGCAATATTCACCGCTAAAGCTGTTTTCCCCATGGACGGCCGACCGGCAATGATGATCAGATCGGAAGGTTGCAGACCCGCCGTTTTTTCATCAAAGTCTTCATAGCCTGTCTCAACGCCAGTAATGGGGTTTTTCTTACGGAATAACTCATCGATCCTGTCCAGTGCATCCGACAACAAGCTGTTTATCTGATGGTAATTACGTCTACCCCGGTTTTCCTGTTCAGCAATCTCAAATATCGACTGCTCGGCACACTCCAGGATTTCATCACTGGTGCGCCCCATGGGATTGAACACATTCTCGCTGATCTCACTGGTGACCCGGATGAGCTGTCTGAGAATGGAGCGCTTGCGTACGATATCGGCATACGCGGCGATGTTGCTGGCACTGGGGGTATTTTCCGCCAGCGCAGCCAGATAGGAAAGCCCGCCTGCCTGATCCAGTTGTTGATGACTCTCCAGCCACTCCGCGACGGTGACGATATCGTAGGGTTTACCATCACTCTCTAAAGCGGCAATGGCATTGAAGATGATCCGATGATCCTCTCTATAGAAATCTTCGCCGCGGATACGCTCTACAACTTTTAACCAGGCATCCTTATCCAGAAATATGCCCCCCAAAACTGCCTGCTCGGCCTCAATAGAATGAGGCGGCATCTTCAGGGATTTCGTCTCGCTATCGGATATGGTCTGGACGATTTCGGGCATTTATATTTCTGTTAAACTTGGCTGACAATACGGTCAATGAAAAAAAACCAACTGCTGATCTATGTTAACTTGCTGTTGCGTAATACGTAAAAAAGTAGCGGTGTGGTCGTTCTGTACACTTCACGTATTACCTCCAACTCTTCACATTATCAGGCTTGTTCAGCAACAATTACCAAAGCTATACTGGCCATGACATCTGTGTGCAGAGATATATCTACTGTATATTCACCTATCATGCGGAAAGCCCCATCTGCTAACCTTACCTCATGTTTGTCCAATTCCACCCCGGCCGTCGTCACAGCTGCTGCAATATCAGCAGTCCCCACAGAGCCATATAGCTTACCTTCTTCACCGGCCTTCTGGGCAATGGTTACGCTTACCTCATTGAGCTTTTCCGCTCGTGCCTGCGCCTTGGTCAGCGCATTTTGCTGTGTTTTTCCCAGTTCTTCACGACGCGCTTCAAATGCGGCAATATTTTCGGGATTTGCCGGCACGGCCTTGCCAGCAGGGATCAAAAAATTCCGTCCATAGCCGGGTTTCACCTGTACTTGTTCACCCAGTTCACCCAGTTTGTTGATTTTTTCCAGTAAAATTACTTCCATCTCAATTCCTCATACCTATCGAACATATTATCATAGCATAGCACTATCCAGCTGTCGGAAAACAGTGCATATTTCAGGTTCAAAGTTCAAAGTTTGAGGGGTAGAACCAGTAACCCTGAACCTCTAACCTAGGACTTCATTTTACCGCTACCGAACCAGGAATCCGCCATGCCGACACACGCCATGAACAGTATCATCTGCGGCATCAGCATAAGCAACGCATAAAGACCTATCAACCAGGCATGCGACAAGCCTTTTTTGCTTGCCAGACGATGAATCGTGGAGAGCCCCTGAAATAAATACAGAAATACCACCACGATCAGCAAATCACGTAATAAGGATTGTTGCAGATCTTTACCCAGCAACAGCAGGATGACACCAATCAGGGTCGGATAGAACAGGGTGCGCGGCAGATGCAGGGCATAAAATTCCTTCCTGAATGCACCGGCATTAAATAGCAGGGATTGCCACCAGCGTGCTATCAAGATCGTCAATATCAGACTGATGACAATACCTGATGCCATCATCGCGTTCATTAAAGGCACAGCCGCCTCAAATATTTGCTGATATTCATCCCCTGCCCCGTCAGGGAAGCTGCTCTGTAGCCAAATGTCAATCGATGACCGCCACCAGCCGTTGACGTCTGCCATGAAGCTATACATCAATATGATGAACAGCATCCCGAACACGCCTGAGCTTAACACCAGCAATCCATGTGACGCTGTTTTGCGCACTATCAGCGCGCAAAACCATACAGGCAGCCAGATACTGATAGCAAACACGAGTACGACAGGCGGGCTGATTTGCATCAACAGGCTCAGCAACAGGCTCAGCAGCAGGCTTCCCGCAATTACCTGTATACCGATCTGGCCACCCTTGCGTAAGGTTACCAGCGCCACCGGTACACCACTCATGAGATAAGCCAGCGCGGGGAATAACAAGGAAAAAATTGTCAGAAAACTGATGACGCCAATTGCCTGTAATCGACCTCGTAAGATGTAGTTACCTATTGCACGCATGCCGGATTGAATCGTAAGGTAGTTTTCGTGATCAGTACAACCGCCATTTAACTCATAATTTAAGGTAAACGGACAGCGTTTTACAGGTGCAGGGTGTATGCAGGAGACTATTCAGGCTGAGTGGGAATCGGAATACGGGATCAACGCCAGAAAGCGCGCACGTTTGATCGCCGTTGCCAGTTGCCGCTGATAACGGGCCTTCGTACCTGATACTCTGCTGGGGACAATTTTACCTGTTTCAGTAACGTAGTTCTTGAGTGTATTAAGATCCTTGTAATCGATTTCTACGGTTCCTTCCGCAGTAAATTTACAAAACCGCTTGCGCCGGAAATAACGTGACATAGCTCTATCCTCTTCAATTAAACAAATTACGATTCAGTCTGTGAATCTGATTCAGTTTTGACCTCAGCGTCGACAGCTTCAGCAGTCTCAGTTTTGACCTCGGCGTCGACAGCTTCAACAGTCTCAGTTTTGACCTCGGCGTCAACGGCTTCAGCAGTCTCTGTGCTGTCATTGCCTGAATCCTTAACGGAGGCATCCCCGTCCTGAGTGGATGAGCGCTTATCATCTTTCTGCCTGGAGAGCAATTCCGCTTCTTCCTGCTCCTTGGTTTTAGCCAGGAAAGAAGCTTCGGTGATGGCCTTTTTGCGCTTGATGATCAAGTTACGAATGACGGCATCGTTGAAACGGAATGCACTATTCAGTTGCTCCAGTGCCTCGTCATTACACTCGATATTCATCAGCACATAATGAGCCTTATGAATCTTATTGATGGGATAGGCCAGCAAACGTCTCCCCCAGTCTTCAAGCCGGTGGATCACCCCGCCGGTCGATTCGACCACAGCACGGTAACGGTCAATCATGGCGGGAACCTGGTCGCTCTGATCCGGATGGACCAGAAACACGATTTCATAGTGGCGCATTGTATTTCCCCTCGGTTTTATAGCCTCCCGCTGCGTAACGGTAAGGCAAGGAATTGTAAAATCAACCCTGTCGGGTTGCAGGAGTCGCGCATTTTAATCAAACAGGCAGAATTATGCAAATTCGTTAACAAATCTCGAGCCATCCTGTCGATGCTTATAATCCGGTGACTGGATAATCATTACGGGATCCTGTTAATACATTTTTTTCAACTGACATAATGCCGCTGACGCAATACTTCATAAAGACAGATGCCGGTTGCGACTGACACATTCAGGCTTTCTGTAATACCCCGCATCGGTATACTGACCAGGCAATCACAATGTTTTCGCGTATTGTGTCTTAAGCCCTTACCTTCTGCGCCCATCACAATCGCCAGCGGTATTTTCAGATCAACCTCATACAGGCTTGTGTTTGTCTCATCGTCCGTACCAAAAATCCATATGCCTGCCTGCTGCATCTTTTTCAGGGTCCTGGCAATATTGGTAACGGTAATCACCGGGATATTTTCAGCGCCGCCGCTGGCAACCTTGCGTACCGTAGTCGTGACCGCAACGGCACGATCTTTAGGTATAATCACAGCCTCCACGCCTGCCGCGTCTGCCGTACGCAGACAGGCTCCGAGGTTATGCGGATCCTGTATGCCATCTAGAACCAGGAACAGCGGCACAGAATTTTTCCGCTGCGTTAGCAGCGTATCCAGATCCACTAGCTTGTCAATGATCCTGCGTCTTGCCGCAAGCCCTTGATGCACAGCAGCGCCTGTATGTTTTTTAAGGGTCTCGACTGCGACAGACTGAATACTGATGCCGGCGGCTTCAGCAGTTCTAATTATATTGCTGATTTCAGCAGATGCCTGCTTGTTGTTTTGCACCCATAACTCAAGCACCGATTCAGCTGAATGTTCAATAGCATGCCTGACGGCATGCAGACCATAAATAATTTCATCCTTAGGCTTCATGACGCCTACATGGACGTAGGTGGCACGACCCCGTGGAAGGGGGAGATACGCCTCCATGGATGGAGAAGGTAGAGAATGTCGGGAACACATTCTCGAGAGCGACGCTTGGATCCAAAGCCGAGACAAGGTCGGGACGACTGTATGGGTGCAGGAGGTAGAATAACGCCGCGAGCAGTTATCGAACAAGTTGTCGAGATATGTTGCACGCTATTTCACCAGATCAAAATCTATCTTCTTGTCGTCAAGATTGACCCGTGCCACCTGCACCTTAATCCGGCTGGCGAGTCGATAAGTTTTACCGGTTCGTTCTCCCCGCATACGGTGGCCGATAGCATCGTAGTGATAATAATCATTGGGAAGCGAGGTGACGTGCACAAGTCCCTCGATAAAGACATCGTCCAATTCAACAAATAGACCGAATCCGGTCACGGAACTGACCGTGCCATCAAAAATCTCTCCGACCTTGTCCTGCATATATTCACATTTCAGTCTCTGTACCACATCGCGCGAGGCCTCTTCAGCACGGCGTTCAGTCATGGAACAGGACTCGCCCAGTCTAGTCATATCCTCTTTTGTATAGGTAAAACCCTCGCTGGTTTTATTGATCAGCAGATGACGAATCGCGCGATGCACCAGTAAATCCGGATAACGGCGTATCGGTGAGGTGAAATGGGCATAGGCATCGAATGCCAGGCCGAAATGGCCGAGATTTTTCTGTTCGTAGACAGCCATAGGCATGCTGCGCAGCAGTACCATCTCTATCAGATGGGCATCATCCCGCTGCCTGACTATTTCGATCAACGCGGCATAATCTCTCGCACTCGGTTCATCGCCGCCTGCCAGCGATAGACCGAACTCGCCGAGGAACTCGCGTAGATTGGTGATCTTCTCTTCTTTAGGAGTCTCATGGTTGCGGTACAGGGCCGGGATCTCGGCAGCGAGCAGATAATCGGCGGCCGCGACGTTTGCAGCGAGCATAAACTCTTCGATCAATCGATGCGCATCATTCCTCACTAACGGTTCGATCGATTTGATCGTGCCCGCCTCATTAAACAGCAGTTTTGCTTCCGTCGCATCGAAATCAAGCAGGCCATGTTTGGCTCTACGCTTATGCATTAACCTGAATAACGCAAACAAATCCTGAAGCTGCGACAGCAAAGTTTGATAACGTTCAATTATGGCCTTGTCTTTATCGATGACCATCGCCACGACGTCCGTATAGGTCAGCCGGGCGGCGGAACGCATGATACCTTGCAGGAAGCGGTGCTGCTTGACCCGACCCTGTTTATCGATATGCAGTTCGCACACTATGCATAAACGGTCGACCTCAGGCTTTAGGGAACACAATCCATTTGACAAGACCTCCGGCAGCATGGGCACCACCCGTTGCGGGAAATACACCGATGTGCCGCGCAACTCAGCTTCCTGGTCCAGGGCCGAATCCCGCTGCACATAATGCGAAACATCGGCGATCGCTACCAACAAGCGCCAACCTGCCCCCTGTCTCTCACAATAGACCGCATCGTCAAAGTCGCGGGCATCCTCGCCATCAATCGTGACAAAAGCTAATGAACGCAGATCCTGCCTGCCAGTCGTCTCCGGTATCTTGTCAGGATCTAAGGATGATATCTCATCAACAAGATCCTCTGGCCATTCATGGGGCAGTTCATAGGAGCGGATAGCAATATCGGTCGCCATGCCGGGCGCCGCGTGATCGCCTAGCAGTTCGATGATCTTGCCGATGGGTTGGGTATGCCTGTCCGGCTGTCTAAGCAGTTCGGCGACCACAAACTGACCGGCTTTAGCCTGTCCACGGTTTTCTTGTGCTATAAAAATATCCTGATGGATGCGTCTGTTATCCGGCACAACAAAACTGACGTGATCTTCCAGGAAAAAACGTCCGACTATTTTACTGTTGGCCCGTTCCAGTACTTCCACCAGTGACGCCTCACGCCTGCCCTTGCGATCATGGCCGGCAACCCTGACCGCGACATGATCACCGTGTAATAAAGCACGCATCTCCCTTGCCGACAGGTACAGGTCATCGCCACCCGCATCCGGGCGTAGAAAACCATAACCGTCCGGGTGGCCCAGTACCCGACCTGCGATCAGGTCCATCTTGTCCAGCAGGCCATAGCCCTCACGGCGGTTGCGGATCAGTTGGCCGTCGCGCACCATGGCCTTCAGACGCTTACTCAAGGCCGCCCGTTCATCCGAGCTCCGTACCTGTAAACTCTCGGCAATATGCTTGAGCTTGCGCGGTTTGTTACAGCTGCGCAGGAATGCCATGATGTCGTTCCGTTGCGGAATAGAGACGCTGTATTCCACTTTACGTGACTTGGTTCGTACTTGTTTCTTCACAATTCAGATCTAGATTCCAGGATTGACAATAATTGAGAGGCTCGGTAAAGTCCGCCGTCTGTTTGGCCAGGAGTCTGTTCGCGGTATCAAACATCCAGTCATACGTAGCCGAGGTGGTGAAATTGGTAGACACGCTAGCTTCAGGTGCTAGTGGGGGCAACCCCGTGGAGGTTCAAGTCCTCTCCTCGGCACCATTTTTCGAAACCTCCCAGACCACCACAAACCACATTATACATTGTTGCTAAAAGAATTATTCTCCTTCAATTCTTTTCCCGTCTTGTCTGTCATGGTCTCTGGATTGTCCCTTTTATGGAATGCGCATTGGTGCTTTTTTTGCCAAAGCGCGCACGCATCCGTCCGTGCAAAGACTGTCGGACGAACAACATTGACGCTCTTTCATTCGACTCAACGAGCCGCTGAATCTGATCGGTCACATCGTCAATCTTGTTCAACCTGGAGGCGGCATCCATCGCCCGGTCATAGGCCTCTGCCACATCGGCGCTGGTTATATCAAAGCCCCAGCCCTCACTCAACCAACGCAGGGCGGCCATTGCGCAACCGAGTGCAAATGCCGGTTCCATGTCAAGATAGTCCCTTGCCGCCCTTGTCAACGTTTTCGGATCGCAGTGGGTCCGGTTCGCGAGTTCCAGCGCCAGATCAGAAAGCTTGAGTTCCTTCAATTGGCAAAAATCCGACAAAAAGATACTAAAACGTATTAATACTTTGATTAAGGATAGCCAACGCTCTCCGTGCGAAGGTATCGGTAAGCCAGAACCATTAAAGCATGCGCTGTCCGGCTACAGGTATCGGCGCATTAATGACGAACACCGTTTGGTTTACAAAGTAAACGCCGATTCTATTTTCATCGCCCAACTCCGCTATCACTACTAATTACTCCTTCATGTATAACGAGGCTGTAGAAAAACCCTCTTAGAAGGAGAGTCATTCCAGTCAGTAAGATTTTTGATCATAAACTTATAGTGATTGTCGATATTTATAGTTAATTTCAAGATTACCTAAACCATTGCTCAATCGATCCCCAGTAGCGTCCTATACTTCATATTCATGCCGCCATCTCTCCATAATTCGCTAATTTCTCAATATTATGAACCATACAGTAAAGTCGCCACTGATCTTGGACTTTCTGTTTGCTTCGTAAACTAAATCGGTTGAGTCTTTTATTGGTGCCCATGTTCGCGAACACTGGCTCAACCACAGACATTCGATGACTGTATATCTGTTTGCCTTGTGGACTGTCTACGCGTTGTTTCATCCAATCGGTATAGTTCGCTTTACGTTCCTTTTTCAATAGGAACGAGACCTGCCTGCCATTGCCATTTCGATGGTCCGCTGAAGACGGATTGCTCATGCATTGGTGTTTCAGATCACAATTTTTACACTGGCTTAATCGGCCTTCGAAGAAGACTTTGAGGTTGCCTTGTCTATCATGTCGTTGACCTCGAAAGCTGATCAATTCTCCGGCAGGACAAACACAAGTATTCTCATCCGGATCAAAATCGAATTCCGACGCGGGGATGACTTTTTGTGTGGGTTTCTTTTTCGTGCCCTGGTGCCGCTTGCCGTACTTGGTTTTCTGATCGGCAAACTTGGGATCACGACTTCTAAATTGATTGTCCGGGATATAACCGTTAATGCCATGCTCATGCAGATACTTCATGTTGGATTCGTTAGCATAGCCAGTATCGGCCGTGACCACCGTCTCGGATTGGAAGATGTCATCACTGATACCCAGTCGCTGGTAACGATCCTGTATGGCTTCAATGACAGGCTCTAAAACATGGTGTTCCTGGCCTTCGCCAAAGGCTTGTGCGTCAACAATCACCTGATGTTTTTTATCGACTGTCGCGATACCGTTATAGCCCTGGATCGTCCCCTTGCTGGTCGTCATCTTGGCCGATTCATTATCCGTGATATTACTCTTTACTTCCTTAGGTCTTTTGCCTTGCCCCATCCGTGGACTGTTTTGCTTTAAAAATTGGTCTATCTTTTCGTGGGCTTTGTTTAATGTCTCAATGGTTTGCTCCGTTCGTTTGCGCCGCTCATCATCTCGACTTTCATTTTTATCCAGTTCTTGATGCTCGTTAAGGTGATAATGAATTTGGCGTTTTAGCTTATCGCGTTTTTGTTCCAGCTCTTTAAATGTACCAGACCATTCCTTCGATGCATTCGAGGACATCTTGCAACCATCAATGGCAAACAGTTCATTGCCAAGTAATCCTTGTTCATGGCAGGTGAATAATACCTGCTCAAATAATTCTGCTATCTCTTTAGGACAACTGCTGACAAAGTTTGCAATCGTCGTATAGTGCGGCATGCTATCGCAGGACAAGGCTTTGAAAATAATGTTCGTCTTACAGCACCATTCAATCTCCCGACTGGAAGTGATCCCTTTAGAGTAGGCGAATAGAATAATCTTTAGCAGGATTGCTGGATCAAAGGCAGGTCGACCTCCGTCATCATTTTTGAATCTAGGATGAAAAATAGACAGATCAAGTTTGTTAGTAATTAAATGATGGAGAGTATGCTCAAACGTGCCAGGCTGAAGTTGGTCTTGATAATTAATGACTACCATCGTACTTTGATTGTAATCATAGGGAATGAATTTAGGCATATAAATAGCTCAATTTAGTTTGAGCTATTTTATCAAATTTAGGGTAAAAAAAGGGGTTTTTCTACAGCCTCAACGACTCCGTTAATGGTATTAGATGGCATATAAGTTCAGTTACACTCCCCGATTCTAAGATTGCCTAGATGCAACGCTGGAACAGAAACAGTAATCGCCAGGAATCGACGAAAGTATAAAAGATAT
>JADFPU010000081.1 GCA_022562175.1 Pseudomonadota bacterium
AGGACACACAGGCCTGGGTATTGGTACACCGGGGCTGGTTGCCCGTAGGACCGGATCGTTCTGTGGTGCCGGACTTTAAGCTGACTACGGGCGAGGTGACGATTACCGGTGTCGCGAAGGCAGCCCCGTTAACCGGAATAACTTTGCGCGAGACTGAACCCGAACAGATGGCGGTGGGAGCCTATCGGCTGCAGAAGATTGATCTGGCACAGCTGGCAGGGTTTATAGACAAGGATCTGTTGCCCTATGTCATCAGGTTGGGGCCTGATTCTGATCATGGTTATTTGCGGCAATGGCGTGCGCCCGGATCCGGTGAGATGACAAATCTGGGCTATGCGTTTCAATGGTTTGCCATGGCCGCAGCGCTGTTAGTGATATATTTGATCGTTAATTCAAAAAAAATCAGCATTTAAATGAATACAGATTCAAGCAAACAAAACAAACTATCATTAATTCTTATTTTTGTGCTTTTTTGTGGGCCGTTGGTGGGCGCATGGTGGTTGCATTCGCAAAATACTATTGTAGAAGCGCGTGGAAAAACTAATCATGGTCAATTAATCTTGCCGCCTCGACCGGTCAGCAATCTGGCATTGATAGATCCCTTGTCGGTGGACAGCAACAAAAAACAGTTGCATGGTAAATGGAGCTTGTTTGTTATAGCAGAAGGCGCTTGTGATGATGAGTGCGTAGCGAATCTTTACCGCATGCGACAATTACGTCAGGCTATGGGAAAACACACTGCCCGTTTGCAGCGGGTGGTCTTGTTTACCCAACCAGAGCAAAATGATTTTAACAGCTTGCTTGAAAATTACCCCGGGCAGATGCGGGTAGATATAGAAAATCTGGATCTGCAAAGTTTAATCTCAAAGTTCAGCTTGCCTGAATATGCTAAGCCGGCTATTTCCGGGCGGCTGTATATTGTCGACCCGCTAGGCAACCTCATGATGAGTTATGCCTTTGATGCCAATCCCATAGGCATCATAAAGGACTTGAACAAATTACTAAGAGCATCAAAAATTGGTTAGCTGCACAGAATATGTGGTTTGATAGACTCTTTTTTCGCATAACCTATTCAGCAATTATACTGACATTTGTGGTGGTAGTGTTGGGCGTCTATACACGCTAGTCAGATGCCGGCCTGGGTTGTCCGGATTGGCCAGGATGTTATGGCATGCTTGTTGTGCCCGCAAGCGCATCAGAGATAGCAGAATCAGGCAAGGCTTATCCTGAACGCCCTCTACATAAGGGGAAGGCATGGAAAGAGATGATACACCGCTATGCCGCAGGCATACTCGGCATACTGATTCTGGTATTAGCATCAGTCGCCTGGAAAAGGCGTTCACAACCCGGTCAGCAAATAATCATACCGATCGCTCTGCTGGGGTTAGTGATCTTTCAAACGTTGCTGGGAATGTGGACGGTAAAACTGTTGCTGAAACCTATCATTGTTATGGCTCATTTGATGGGCGGCATGACTATCTTATTGTTGTTGCTGTGTCGCCGCTGCGACGAAGCGCCGGCTCAGGAAGCCTGCTACCCTGGGCGGTGATTGGTCTGGGTATTATTTATTTGCAGATTATTCTGGGCGGCTGGACCAGCGCTAACTACGCAGCACTGATTTGTGCAGACTTTCCGGTTTGTCAGGGCCAATGGTGGCCTGCGATGAATTTTGTTGATGGGTTTACGCTCTGGCGTGGCGCGGGTATAGACTACGGGGGGAGTGTTGGGTGTTGAAGCGTGCACTGCTGTGCATATGGCGCATCGTATCGGTGCACTGATCACGTTGATAGTAGTTGCGGTTATCGCGCTCCGGATAATGCTTGAAGCGGATGCAAGACTGAAACGGCTTGGCCTGATTCTAATGACAATACTTTTGCTACAGGTAAGTCTGGGCATAGCCAATGTTGTGTTATTTTTACCGCTGGCTGTAGCCGTGGCGCATAATGTGGTTGCTGCGCTGCTTTTATTGACAATGACTACCTTGCTGTTTTATGCAAAGGTCGCAGACTAAGCTGGAGTTTACATTGAGAGAACAGGCATTAACACCGATCATCACCGCGTACTGGCGCGACTATCTGATGCTTTGCAAGCCCAAGATTGTCGCCATGATCGTATTTACCGCAATCGTTGGTATGCTGCTGTCCACGCCAGACATGGTGCCGATGTCTATTCTTATAAGCGGTTCCCTGGGCATTTGGCTGGCAGCCGCTTCAGCCGCGGTGATCAATCATATCGTTGATCAAAAGATAGATGCTGTCATGGTAAGGACACAGGCCAGGCCGCTGGCCAAGGGCAATATATCCAGCCAGTCTGCGAAAATATTTGCGCTGGTGCTGGGTATAGCTTCAATGATAATCCTGGTATTTTTTGTTAATGCGTTAACAGCGATCCTGACGCTGACGTCTTTAATCGGTTATGGTTTTATCTATTCCATGTATCTGAAGCGAGCAACCCCGCAGAATATTGTCATCGGCGGTGCAGCGGGTGCGGCGCCGCCTGTGCTGGGTTGGGTCGCTGTCACCGGCAGCCTGGATCCAAATTCTTTGTTGTTATTCCTGATCGTGTTTGCCTGGACGCCGCCACATTTTTGGGCGCTTGCCATATATAGACGCAATGATTATGCAAATGCACAGATCCCCATGTTGCCGATAACACATGGTGTTGGTTTTACCAGGCTCTACATATTGTTATATACCATCGTGTTGTTTATCGTCAGCCTGTTACCATTTATTACTTATATGAGTGGCCCGGTATACCTGTTGGGCGCAGTGTTGCTTGGTTGTGGTTTTCTTTACTATGGAATAAGGATGCAGACGGATCATGACGACAGGCTTGCGGTACAGGCGTTCTCTTACTCGATATTTTACCTGATGGCGTTATTTAGTTTTCTGTTGGTTGATCATTACATGCCATTAATCCTGGGCGCGATGTCGTCATAGTCATAAGTTACAGAAATGTGAAACAAAAAAAACGGCCGTTCAGGCCGTTTTTCACGTTCAACAGGACAGAAATTTAAGCTACGTCCATTGCCAGCTTGAGTTTTTTCATGGCGTTTTGCTCAAGCTGTCTGATTCGTTCTGCTGAAATATTAAAGTCTGACGCGAGATTATGTAACGTCGATTTATTTTCGTTTAACCAGCGGCGCTGGATAATTTCCCTGCAACGATCATCCAGCCCCTGCATCGCTACGGTTAACTGTTGATGGTTTATATGATCATGCTGTAGAAGCTCAATCTGTTCTTCCGGCCCCGGCCCCTGATCTTCCAGGTAGCCTGATGGTACAAAGATTTCTGCTTCATCATTTTCCGCAACAGGGCCATCAAAAGAAGCGTCGTGCGCAGACAAGCGCTTTTCCATCTCCAGTACATCCCGGGCAGACACGCCAAGATCCTTTGCTACCCCATCAACCTCGTCTTTATTCATCCAGCCCAGACGTTTTTTCGCAGAGCGTAGATTAAAAAACAGTTTGCGCTGCGATTTGGTTGTGGCAACCTTGACGATACGCCAGTTACGCAGGATGAACTCATGCATCTCGGCGCGTATCCAGTGAACCGCAAACGAGACCAGGCGTACGCCTATCTCCGGATCAAAGCGTTTAACGGCCTTCATCAGTCCGACATTACCCTCTTGAATAAGATCTGCTTTTGACAATCCATATCCTCCGTAGCCGTTGGCCACCCGCACCACAAAGCGCAGGTGCGCAAGAACCAGTTTGCGGGCGGCTTCAAGATCGCCGGAATCCCGGTAGCGTTTGGCAAACTCCTGTTCCTCTTCAGCGCTGAGCATCTGGATCTGGTTGACCGACTGAATATATGTCTGTAATGACCCCGAAGGTAAAGCTAGCTGCATGTTCATTAAGCCGTTCATGTGTACTCCTATTTCGTTAAGATATTACTATTTTAGCACTCTTCCACATAGAGTGCTAAGATCGCGTCAAAGTTCCATTGCCGGCTCGTAAAATATATTTATCTTAATGATTTTATTAGCTAAACAGGTTCAATAACCTTTAAATGCCGTTGCACGGCTAACCATGAGCCAGCCAAACCCAATAATGCGCCACTACCAATCAGTATCAGGCTCTCGTTGCCACTAAGACCGGCCAGCCTGAAATTGCTGTAATAAAGCCCGGTTAAACGCATGACCGGAGCCTCTAATAACAGCAGTGATACAACAAGCAAAAACCAAGCCATAATGCTGCCGCAAAACCCGTGGATAAGCCCACTGTACAAAAAGGGCCGCTGAATGAAACTGTTTGTGGCGCCGAATAATTTGTTTATCTCGATCTCAACGTGGCGGCTGTAGATGGCAAGGCGGATTGTGTTACCAACTATCAGTAATACCGCGATAGCCAACAAGGCCGATAACATAAACACCGCACGTTGAAATACCTCGATGATGGTAAATAAGCGCTTGGCCCACTGTCGATCAAATTGAGCAATATCAACTTCAGGCATATCGTGTAAAGACTTGATTAGCTGCTCGCCACGGCCAGACGATATGACATTGCTGGTCGGCTGTAGTAATAAAACCGCCGGCAAAGGGTTTGTATCCAGCGCTGCCAGGGCCTCTCCAAATCCAGAGATCTGCTTGAATTCAGTCAGCGCTTGGTGCCGGTCAATAATGACAATTGTGTCAATATCGACATGTTGTTGAAGTTTTTCAGATAAGCGATGAACATGCTGATCATCAGTCTCCAGTTTAAGAAACAGGGTAATCTGAGCTGCGCCACTCCAGCTGGCCGTTATCCGCTGGGCATTGTCCAGCAATAAGTAAAATCCGGCCGGTAGTGACAGAGAAATTCCTATCACGGCGATGGTAAGAAAACTACCCATGGGGTTTTTAGACATCTGTCCAAGACTAAAGACAAAGGCCTGAGCATGCTGGATCAGCCATATCTTGATGACACGTGTTACGCCAATAGACTGTCCACCAATGGTTGCCCGCTTGTTCATTCTTGCAGGGTATTGCCAATGTGGGTCAACAGGCACCCCTCTTTCAGGGTAATAATCCTTTTTTTCATTTTCTTGATCATGTCCAGATCGTGACTGGCAATGAGTACAGTGACACCAACCTGGTTAAAGCGTTCAAACAGTTTCATTATCTCCCACGACAATGCCGGATCCAGATTGCCAGTAGGCTCGTCAGCCAGCAGTAGCGCGGGTCTGTGTACTACAGCACGGGCGATACCAACACGTTGTTGTTCGCCACTTGACAGCGACATCGGTCTGGTATTTTCCCGCGATAACAATCCAACCTTGTCGAGAGACGCCCGCACACGTTTATGAATTTCCTGATAACGATAACCCGCTATCACTAGCGGTAAAGCAACGTTATCAAACACGCTCCTGTCGTTTAACAGGCGGTGGTCTTGAAAGGTAAATCCAATATTGCGCCGAAATAGCGGGATGCGGTTGCCGGTGACGCGATCGAGATTTTGACCGTTAACAATAATCTGGCCGCGGGTATGGCGCTTAATCAGGGCGATGATTTGTAGTAATGTACTTTTGCCGGCGCCGGATCGACCTGTAACATAGGCCATGGCGCCCTGTTCAACATGAAGATTCAGACGTTTAAGGGCGTCGTTACCGGTTTGGTAGCGCATGTACACGTCAGTAAAACGTATCATGTCTCAGCGTCCAGCAGGGCATCAATGAAAGCCTCGGCGTTAAATGGCCGCAGATCGTCCAGTTGTTCGCCGATACCAATGAAGCGTATGGGTATGTCCAGGGAATTGGCCAGCGCAAACACGATCCCGCCTTTTGCGGTGCCATCAAGCTTGGTTAAGGCAATACCTGTCAAGCCGATAAGCTCGTTAAATTTTCTGGCTTGCGTGAGGGCATTTTGCCCGGTTCCCGCATCGATAACGAGTAGCACTTCAACCGCCAGATCCGGGTCAAATTTGCTTATAGTGCGGCGGATCTTTTTTAACTCTTGCATAAGATGGCTCTGGTTATGCAGGCGGCCTGCGGTGTCAGCAATAACTATATCGGTCCCGCGCGCCCGGGCAGATTGTAAGGCGTCATAGATGACGGCAGCGGCATCGGAACCACTCTGCTGGGCGATAACCGGCACATTGGTTTTTGCCCCCCATACCTTGATCTGCTCGATTGCGGCCGCACGAAAAGTATCGCCCGCCGCCAGTATAACTTTATAACCCTGCTTCAAGTAACGGTGTGTCAGCTTGCCGATGGTGGTGGTTTTGCCGGCGCCATTGACACCCACAACGAGGATGACAAACGGTTTCGGTGCTGTGCTTGATAATTCCATGCTCTGTTGCAGCGGCAACAGTTGCTCCAGCATGTGTTTGCGTAAGCTGGCCATGAGCTGGTCCATGTCATTAAGTTCATTGCGCTTTAGCGCCCCGTTAAGGCTGTTAATAATGTTTGTGGTAGACTCCACCCCCAGATCGGCCATTAATAATCTGGTCTCAATATCTTCGAGCAGGCTTTTATCGATTTTATTACTGCTTCTAAATAAAACATCCAGGCCGGCAAACAGGCCGGATCGTGTCTTTTGCAGACCACGGCACAGACGATCGAATAGGCTTTTTTCAGCAGTGGGACTATCTTTTTTCTTTAAACCAAACATACGAAAAACATCTCGGCAATGTTGAAAATACACTGTATCGTATTATAAGAGAATCGCGAACTAGTAAAAACTAAGGAGATTATCTTGAAAAGAATTCCGGGCTATTTTTTGGGAATTTTAACAATTTTTAGTTGCATCAGTCTCCATGCTGAGGTGCATGAGTATAATTTTGATAACGGCTTGAAGCTGCTGGTCAAAGAAGATCATCGGGCGCCCATCGTTGTTTCACAGATCTGGTACAAGGTAGGCTCAAGCTACGAGCATGATGGCATTACCGGCATTTCCCATGCGCTGGAGCATATGATGTTCAAAGGCACGGACAAACATCCTGCCGGTGAATTTTCACGTATCATTGCTGCCAATGGCGGCCGGGAAAATGCCTTCACCGGCGATGATTTTACGGCCTATTTTCAAACTATGGAGAAATCACGTCTGGCGATAAGCTTTGAGCTGGAAGCAGATCGCATGCGTAACCTGACCCTGCCTGCAGAAGAATTTAAAAAAGAAATAGAAGTGATCAAGGAGGAGCGTCGTTTGCGTACTGAGGATAAACCACAGCGCTATACCTACGAAGTTGCGATGGCAACGGCCTTTCAGACCAGTCCCTATCGGTATCCAACCGTTGGCTGGATGGCCGATCTGGATCGTATGCAGGTCAGTGAGTTAAAGGACTGGTACCAGCAATGGTATGCCCCTAACAATGCCACGGTCGTCGTGGTCGGTGATGTAGAGCCGCAAGAGGTGTATGCGCTAGCAAAAAAATATTTCGCAGGACTGCCGGCGGAGAAGATTTCGTCCAACATGACATTGCCGGAAACACCCCAGCTAGGTATAAAACGTATTACGGTAAAACGACCCGCAGAAGTCCCTTATCTATTAATGGCATATAAAGTACCTGTTTTGAAAACATCCATTGATTTGCCGGATCAGGTGCAGGAATGGGAGCCCTATGCACTGGATGTGCTGGCCGGCGTGTTAGACGGTGGTGGCAGTGCAAGGTTTGCCTCACGGCTTGTGCGTGGCAAGGAGATCGCAGCCTCGGTCGGAGCCGGCTATAGCCTTGGTTCAAGACTGGATAATGTTTTTATTATCAGCGGTACGCCTTCTCGAGGCAAGAGTACAGCGGATCTCGAACAGGCAATCAAGCAGGAGTTGACAGCGCTCAGGGAAAATCCCGTTGATGCAAAAGAACTGGACCGGGTTAAGGCTCAGGTCGTTTCCAGCGATGTTTACGAAAAGGATTCTGTATTCTATCAAGGTATGATTCTAGGGTTGCTGGAGACAGTTGGCTTGTCCTGGCGCCATGCAGATGAGTACGTTGCACGGATACAGGCTATTACTGCAGAGCAGGTTCAAGCGGTGACGAAAAAATATTTTATTGATGATCGCCTGACTGTCGCCATGTTAGATCCACAGCCCATGCAGCAACAGCAGCGCAGTGCTGCCAGAGCAGGAGGTCGCCATGCGCATTAAATATTTTTATCTGTCAATTCTGCTGCTGGTTTCAATTCAGGCCGTTGCAAGTCCGGAAATTCAGCATTGGCAAACAAGTAAAGGCGCGGCGGTATTCTTTGTTGAGGCAAATGAATTGCCGATTGTCGATATACAAATAATGTTTGATGCCGGCGGCGCCCGCGATCCACAAGCCAAAAAAGGCCTGGCCATGTTAACCAATAGTCTGCTTAATGAGGCGGCGGCAGGGCTGGATGCAGACGCAATCAGTTATGAGTTTGAGCGACTGGGAGCAATCTACAGTGCAAGTTCCGGCTATGATTCAGCCACTGTGTCGCTACGCAGCCTGTCAGACAAGCAAAAGCTGACAACCGCGCTTGCCAACCTTAAACGGGTTATTTCTTCACCGGATTTCCCGGACAAGGTATTAGAACGACAGCGCAAGCGGATCCTGATCGGCATTCAGCGCAAGCAGCAATCGCCGGCAGCATTGGCAAGCGACGCATTCTATACAGCGATTTATAATAAACATCCTTATGCCTTTCCAAATGAAGGAACACAGGAGTCTATAACCGCGATACAACGAGATGATGTCGTTGCGTTCTATAACAAGCATTACACCGCCCGCAATGCCGTTATCGCCATTGTCGGTGATCTTGACAAGCAGCAGGCCGAAGTCCTGGCAGAAGAAATGACACAGGCTCTTCATAAAGGCAGCATGTTGGAGCCGATCCCTGCTGTTGAGCCGTTGACTGCCGGCGATGAAATCAGGATCAGGCATGACTCTACGCAAGTTCATATCTTGCTTGGACAACCGGGTAATAAGCGTGGTGATCCAGATTATTTCCCTCTTTATGTAGGCAATCATGTACTTGGCGGCGGCGGCATGGTTTCGCGTATATTCGAGGAAATCCGCGAGAAGCGCGGCCTGTCTTACAGCGCTTATAGTTATTTTTCACCTATGCGTGAATACGGCCCATTTTTAGCCGGCTTGCAAACCAGGGCGGATCAGGCAGAAGAAGCCCTGAGTGTTTTACGCGAGAATATCAGGGTATTTATTGAAAATGGCCCAACCGCCAGTGAGCTTGAGGCATCAAAAAAGAACATTACCGGCGGCTTTCCGTTGCGTCTGGGCAGTAACAGCAAGATCCTGGGCTATATTGCTATGATTGGTTTTTACGGCTTGCCATTGGATTATCTCGATACGTTTACAGCTAATGTCGAAGCGGTAACCATCGAGCAGATAAAAGATGCCTTTCTTCGTCGGCTACAGCCAGACAAAATGATCACCGTTATGGTGGGGCCGGTGAATGCGTCAGCGGAGCAGGCAAACTGAACCAACCGCAACGTCCACCAGGCAAGATCCGGATTATTAGCGGCAAATGGCGTGGCCGAAAATTGTCTGTCGCAGCAGTAGATAACCTGCGTCCTACTCCGGATCGGGTGCGCGAGACATTGTTTAACTGGTTGGGGCCGGTGATTGACGGTGCAGTTTGTCTGGATTTGTTTGCCGGCAGCGGCGCGTTGGGGTTTGAGGCCCTTTCCCGCGGCGCCGGTAAATTGCTAATGGTGGAAAACAGTCGGGTGCTTGTCCGGCAACTTAAATTACAGGCACAGCAGTTAGTGGTGGCGGAGGAATTGGAAATTTACTGTGCTGATGCGTTACAGTGGCTCCGAACCAGTCCGTCTAAATTTGATATTGTTTTTCTGGATCCGCCTTTTCACGAAAATCTACTGGCCGGGGCTTGTGAGTTGTTGGTAAACAAGGGACACTTGCGCGCAGGCGCATTCGTTTATGTAGAAACCGGATCTGAGTTCAACATTGATGAGAACAATTTTCAACTAGTCAAACAGTCTCATGCAGGGCAGGTACAATACATGCTGCTGAAATTCGACCAAGGGGATGATAATTAATGCAATTAACCGCTATTTATCCAGGAACATTTGATCCGATCACCAATGGCCATGTTGATATCATTGCGCGTGCGACAAGGATGTTCGACAAGGTTATTGTCGCTATTGCGGGCAGCACCAGCAAACCAACAACGTTTAGCACGGAGCAGCGCACGCAGTTGGCAAGCAGCACCCTGTCTTTTTTGGATAACATTATAGTGTGCAGTTTTGATGGTCTGGTCACGGATTTCGCGCATGAACAGGGCGCGTTGGTGATCGTCAGGGGTCTGCGTGCCGTGTCTGATTTTGAATACGAGTTCCAGATGGCCAGTATGAACCGGCAACTAAAAAGCGAGATTGAAACGATGTTTCTGACGCCGGCAGAGCACCTTAGTTTTATTTCCTCCAGTCTGGTCAAAGAGATTGCCAGCCTGGGAGGTGATATTAGCAAGTTTGTGCACGAGAACGTCGCGACGGCCCTGCAACAACAGTTTAAACATTAATTGATCATTCCACACTATTAGAGGTGATACATGGCCTTGATGATCACAGATGCCTGTATCAACTGTGATGTATGCGAACCTGTTTGCCCGAACGAGGCTATCTTTGAAGGCCCTGAACATTACCAAATCAGGCCGGAGCTATGCACCCATTGCGTCGGTCATTTTGACACGCAGCAGTGTGTAGAGATTTGCCCGGTAGACTGTATCCCCCTGGATCCTCAGTACCCCGAATCGACACAACAACTCCACGCAAAGTACCTGGTATTGGCAGGCGTGCAAACCGTTACCGACAACGATCCGAATGCGTCGGATTAAAATATAAACTTGAAATTTGACATCATGAAAAACCTTCTCCGGACAATCCTTATATTCTTAAGCCTGGGCAGTTATGCATGCCTGGCAGCAGGGCCTCCTGCCGCGGCCGTCGCCAGCGCTCATCCGCTGGCAACACAGGCCGGTATGGAAATCATTCAGCAAGGTGGCAATGCCTTCGATGCGGCGGTGGCGATGACAGCGACCCTGGCTGTGGTTGAACCCTATGCCTCGGGCCTTGGCGGCGGTGGTTTCTGGTTGTTACACCGGGCCAGTGATGGCAAGCAGGTCATGCTTGACGGTCGCGAGACAGCGCCTGCACTGGCACACCCTCGAATGTATCAGGATAAAGACGGCAATGTTATAAAAGGGCTTTCCTTAAATGGTCCCTTATCCGCGGGGATCCCCGGCATCCCGGCAGGCATGGTTCATCTGGCAGAGAAATATGGCCGCTTGCCGTTAAAGCAGACATTAAAAGCTGCGATACGTCATGCAAGGAA
>JADFPU010000082.1 GCA_022562175.1 Pseudomonadota bacterium
TAGCTTTCTCCCAAAGACGAAAAACATTGAGAAATTGTTTGAAAGGGGCCCTTGAAAAAAATCAAATCATTGATCTGGGCATTGTCCCCGGGGCGCGTGCAGAAACCCTATCAGTAGATGATTTTATCCAACTGGCCAATTCTTACCATGAGGAAAATCAATAGCTTAAGGGGATTGTATACTTGACAAAGGTACACTTAAGGTAATGATTTGACAGATGATTTTAAAAATATTCTAGCAGAGTCGATATTGGCTGAGTTAATTAGTCATTATCACGGCTCTCAGACCGCTATGAACCTTAAAATTTCAGGGCTTCGGTCAATTGTGCGCGGGATTTCTTCCGTGTCTTGCGAACCAGGTTCCCAGTTCGATGAAAACACAACAACAATAGACGCATAAGTTCGTGCGATTTCAAAGCCCTTTCAACCTCAGATTTTAGGTCATTATCTCTATAAACCATAACATCTTTTTTGTTAATGAGTTCGACGGAAACCATATCCACTCTCGTAACTTCACTAATCCGCCGAGATATAATCTGTTCAAACGATGTGTCCATATTAATTATGTCGTTGGGCTTTATAAGACAAATGCCGCCATCAATTTCAGGCGCTAGACACCAAATATGGTGCGCAAATTCATTCCTTCGGCTTTTAGGTGATTCTAGTGCTTCTTGTGTTTTATTAAATAGCTCCAAACCTTCTTGATCGTCAGCAAGTGCTTTATTAGCAGCGCTTGATAACATCTGGACTCTTAGTGCAGAATTAATTACAGAATTGTATAATGCTACAGTCGTAATGAGGTCTGATTCTAGAAAGTTGCACAATAAACGAGGATATAAAGTGTCAATTATTGACCATATATTTATAACCCGCATGATCTTCGCAGATAATTCTGGTCTTTCTTTTAGGGCGTCAAGGTTAACTTCAAAATCTTTATTTTTAAATCTGGATAATGGTTGAGGGCACATGGCATCTGACTCCAAAAATAAACAAGATGATAAGCAAGACAAGGAATTTAACGATACGCTCAAACGTATGTTAAATACACCGCCTAAGCCAAAAGTATCAAAGAAGAAAAAGAAATAAAGCGCCCAGGGCGGGATTCGAACCCGCATCATCGTCCTTCGAAGAACTACACGGATTACTAATCCGCCGCTCTATCCTTTGAGCTACCTGAGCATACTTTAATCTAAATACTTAGGGGGGACTTCATAACGCTAGTCCTTGCCTTCTATCCAACGCTCATACTCAATATGTTTGAGCATTTTTACCGCTCGCTCGTAGGCTTTACGAGAACGGTCATGATCTTCCCCCGTTTTCACGGACATATAGTTAAGCACAATTTTTCAATTCATACTGCATTGGGATCTGATTATCAATAGTCGAATGACGACGTTGGCGATTGTAATAGGTCTCAATGTATTCAAATAGTCTTTGCCTGGCCTGTTGCCGTGTTATATAAAATTCACGATAGACGAGTTCAACTTTCAAGGTATGAAAGAAACTTTCCATCGCGGCGTTATCATAACAGCAACCCTTGCGACTCATGCTACAGACAAGCTTGTTTAGCTTCAGCAATGTCTGATACTTCTTCGAACAATACTGACTGCCTCGGTCAGAATGAATGATAACATCCTTGGGAAAGCCACGTCTGAACAAGGCCATAGTCAATGCATCGCACACCAATTGTTGTGTCATCCGTTTGTTTATCGACAAACCGATAATGGCGCGCGAATACAAATCCATGACGACGGCCAAATATAACCACCCCTCCCGAGTCCATATATAGGTGATGTCGCTGACCCACTTCCGGTTCGGCTCCTCAGTTGTGAAGTCCTGTTGCAATAAATTGGGGGCAACAGGCAGGTCGTGTTTGCTGTCCGTCGTCACCTTGAATTTCTTCCTCTGAATAGCCTGTAAGCCTAATTTCTGCATGCGTCGGGCAACTCGGTTCTCACTACAGCTGATGCCGTTGTCATTCAGCTCAGCGACGAGTCGCGGTGAACCATAACGCCCCTTATGCTGATGAAACACAGACTGGATATGGTCATCCAGTCGTTGATTGGCGATTGCACAGACGCCAGGGAAATGCTTACCCCAATCATAATAACCGCTTGTTGAAACTTCCATTACACGACACATAAGGTTGATTGGCCAGGCCTTCTGATGCAGTTTAATAAATGAATACCTCATGTGCTTTCCTTGGCAAAGAAGGCCGTGGCTTTTTTTAAAATATCACGCTCCATCTGAAGACGGCGATTCTCTTTCTCTAATTCATGAATACGTTGCTGCTCCGGTGTTAACCGGCCATTACCCGGATAGGCATGTTCCCCTTGGGCTTCTTGTTCTCGTTGCCAACGCGATAGCATATTGGGATTGATCCCTAAGCTGCGTCCCGCCTCAGCATAACTATAGCCCTGAGTTGTCACCAAATTGACTGCATCCCGTTTGAATTCAGCCGTATACTTTTGTCTTTTCTTTATCATTTGAACACCTCCTGCTGTTAAGATTATCATTCTTAACTTGGTGTCCGCTAATTCGGGGGATGATCAGTCTCTTGGTAATTAGTCCGCCAGTTTCCCTTGGTAATGACACTTCTACACTTAATTAGTCTCCAAACAAGCTCCTTAGTGTAGGGCGTTTTTTGTTTTAGCCTCATATTTATGATGGGGTATTTACTTATCTCAATTCGTCTAAAGTGTGAAAAAAGGATCTTTTTCCTTATTCAAACCGTGACAGAATTCACACTTTTAGTACTTAAATTCTTACCACACAAGCCGATATAGAGAAAGCGCAACATAACTGTTTTGAAAAAGGCTATCCCAATCGAAAGATGGGGAACGCAAAGTTACCGGTCTACGAGGCACATGCCTGATGACAGCGGGACTGCCGAGACAGATCACATGATCTATCCATCATCAGATGGCATACTTGCTTTCACTTATCGTGGAAGTATTTGTTCATCCGGCATTCCCTCCTTGTCATAGCATGCTGCCCCTTGATCGATTGCGGACAGTAATGTCGCGATAATTATTCTTCATAAACATGATAAAAGAGAAAAATATTGTCTCAAAATAAATCACCCGAATAGTTTCATCTGATAAAAGTAAATAAAGATATGAGTTTGTTCTCGTCATTATCAAATCGCTTAGATTTAATTGGATTAATTACCGCTCTCTGCTCGGTGATATTCACTATTGACCTCAATATCCCTTTGGGCGTCGTTCTTTCAAGCTCACATTTGTGATAACACATCAGTCGTGAAAATGATTGGCAATGTCTCGTTATTGGTCGGATGTATGTTAAATCGAACAGAAATATTATGAAATTTCTCGACATACTTGGATTTTGTAGTGCTATTGGATGCCTTTTAGGGATCGGTTACTGGTTTCTTGATGCAGCAGTGATGTCATTTTTTTTCCATGAAGGAATATTTTCTGATCTGACATTTAATCCTAGTAGTAATGATATCTGGATGCGATCTGTCACAATTTTGTTTATTGTGATTTTTGGTGTTGGTATAGATATTTATTCTTTCAAAATTAGGAAGAGTGAAGAACGTTTCGGCCTCGCGGTCAAAGGCGCCAACGATGGCCTTTGGGATTGGGATATAGAGAGTGGTAACATATGGTGGTCGCCACGTTTATATCAATTGCTTGGCTATGAAGATGGTAAGGTTGCTCCCACCTATGAACTTTTTCTAAACACGTTTCATCCCGAAGATAAAGACAAAGTACTCGAAGCTCTCCGGGCCCATCTCAAGGAACACACGCCCTTTGATCTGGAGTATCGTAAGAAAACAAAATCCGGGGAATTCTGCTGGGTTCAAGAGCGGGGTCAGGCACTATGGGACAAGAACGGTAAACCTGTACGCATGGCGGGGTCTATTCGGGACATCACCGAGTACAAGCAGGCAGAGGAGGCATTGCGAGAAGAACATCAATTATTAAGTGCTGTCATTGATGTCCACACCGATATGATTTATGTCAAGGATATTGACGGCCACTTTATTCTGGCAAACCCTACTATGGCTAAATATTTTGGCACAACGGTGGAAGAAATCATTGGCAAGACCAATGCTGAGTTGTTCCCGACTGAAGAAAGGACCAAACAGTCTGGTATAGAAGATAGAGAGGTTCTTTCAACAGGGAAATCTTTCAATTATGAACGCACAGAAGAAATAAAAGGAACTATCCAGACAAGTTTATCGACGAAATCTCCCTATAGGGATGGAGAAGGGAAGATTATAGGCATCATTGGTATTTCACGAGACATCACCGAGCGTAAGCAAGCCCAACAGACGCTTCTGGAACGGGAGGCCATGCTGGCTGATGCCGCCAGGTTATCAAACCTTGGTTATGCAACGTGGGACGATGAGCAACACTGTTTGTTATCGATCTCTGAGGAGTATGCGCGGATATTCGGCTATTCTGCCGACGAGATCATGCACCGATTCAATACTCATGAAAAGTCTTTAAATCTGTATCACCCGGAGGACCGTGTTCAGTTCGAGGCGTCATATTTCGCTCAAATCAAGACAGACGACATACGTCATTACGAATACCGCATTATCAGGCAAGACAAACAGATTCGCCATATCAAAGAGTGGACAAGACCGGTTAAAGATAGCGCCGGCAAACTGCTGCATACTCTAGTCATTACTCAAGACGTCACCGATATCAAACGCGCCGGGGAGGAGTTGCGAAAAAGCCAAGCTCTCTATAGTCAGGCGGAACGCATGGGCAAGATAGGACACTGGGAGTGGGACGAAATAACGATTGCGTTGAGTTCTTGTTCGGAACAGTACGCCCGCATATTCGAGATGTCGATAGACGAAATTCTTGCGGTTTCCACAAACATGAAAGATGACCTTCAGATTATCCATCCGGATGATCGGGAGCTCTATTCCCATGAAGTAATGACGAATTACGAGCAAGGAGAAGAACTGGATATCGAATACCGGATCATTACCCGCACTGGTGCCGTGCGGCACGTTCATGAGCTTGGTCAGGCCGTGTTGGATGAACATGGCAAACTCGTTAGGACTTTTGGAACACTTCAGGACATCACCGAGCGTAAGCGGGCGGAGGAGCAGCTCTCATACCAGGCGTGCCACGATGATTTAACGGGCCTGGTTAATCGCCGAGAGTTTGAGCGACGTACAGAGCGACTGCTTTCAACCATCAAGCAGGTCAAGACGGAACATGCCCTGTGCTACATGGATCTCGATCAGTTCAAGGTGGTGAATGATACCTGTGGGCATGCCGCAGGCGATGAAATGCTGCGTCAGCTAAGCTCGTTGCTACAAGATACAGTGAGACATCGCGATACCCTGGCCCGACTGGGTGGCGATGAGTTCGGACTATTGATGGAGCACTGTTCACTGGACCATGCCCATCGGGTTGCTGAGTCCTTACTCAAGGCTGTACAGGACTATCAGTTCATCTGGGAAGAGCATACCTTCAGGGTGGGGGTCAGCATCGGTCTGATCGCCATCACAGAAGCCGTTCCTAATTTATCTGAATTGCTGAAACACGCCGATGCCGCCTGTTACATGGCCAAGGACTCAGGGCGCAACCGTATTCATGTGTATCACCCTGATGATGCAGTGATGGCCCAGCGTTATGGTGAGATGCAATGGGTGGGGCGTATTTATCAGGCACTGGAAGAACACCGGTTCTGTCTTTATGCGCAACCTATTGTGCCGCTTGATGGTAGTACCGATACACATTATGAACTGCTGCTCAGGATGGAAGATGAGAAAGGGCAGTTCATTACACCGGGCGCCTTTTTACCTGCGGCCGAGCGTTATAATCTGATAGCGCAACTGGACGCCTGGGTGATTGAGAACGCCTTCAGGTTATTGGCAGAGAATCCGGTCTTTCTCAAACAAATTCAATTTATTTCCATTAATCTCTCAGGCCAGTCATTGACCAAACATGATTCTTTGGACTTTATCATTTCTCAATTGGATGCATACGGGATTGAAGGAGAGAAAATATGCTTTGAGATCACAGAGACCGCTGCCATTTCAAACCTGAGTACGGCGAGCAAGTTTATTTCAACACTCAAAGAGTTGGGTTGTCGGTTTGCCCTGGATAACTTTGGCAGTGGCCTCTCCTCGTTTAGTTACTTAAAGAATCTGCCTGTTGATTATCTGAAGATAGACGGGATGTTTGTGAGGGATATTGTCGATGATCCCATTGATCATGCCATGGTGAAATCGATTAACGAGATTGGTCAGGTGATGGGCATGCAGACCATCGCCGAATTTGTGGAGAATGATGAAATCAAGGGGATGTTGAGGGAGATTGGCGTTAATTATGCCCAGGGTTATGGTATTGGCAAGCCAATAGCGTTTGATGAATTACTTGGCCGGTCAAATAATGTTGCCGATATAAAGGACGCAGAGCGTGCTGAAAGTGTGTCGTAATACATTCAGATGTAGAAGTCTCGACTTCTACACTTTAAAGAACCTACTTATGAACCAGGCTGGATTAACGATTGATCATCATGCTTGGGGCTATTTACCTGGTTGCTGACCTGGAAGATATCTAACTCCCGCGAATATGGCACGAGCAGCTCAGTACCGCCTTGTTCCAGCCATTGATCGTAGTTTTCCGGATCAATAATAACCGGCATTCGTTCATGAATGGGTGCCATTGCATCATTAGCACTGGTAGTAATGATCGTACAACTATCGATTTCCTGATCGGGACTGTCCCAATGATCCCACAGACCGGCAAAGGCAAACAACTCTGCCTCCCGGGGTTTAATATAAAACGGTTGCTTGCGCCCTGTTGGCCCTTGCCATTCAAAAAAGCCATTAGCCGGGATTAAACAGCGGCGTTTGTTCAATGCACCACGAAACATGGGTTTTTCTGTAAGTGTCTCTGCGCGGGCATTGATGGGTTTTAATTTCGTATCTTTTGCCCAGTGTGGAATTAATCCCCAGTGGCAGTTGATCATCTCTCGGCCTTTGTAATCACGAACAATAGGTATGTTACTGGACGGAGTGACGTTGTAGCTTTGCCGGTAACCGGATGCTTCTGACAAGCCAAACTGGATCAGTATCTTGTTCTTATCGCTCCACAATGAAAACCGTCCGCACATCTGACCATTATAAATTAAAATCCCTTTCTAAATCTTCAAGCGTTGGCGCTTCCCAATAATTCATCACCCACTTCATTAATTTTATTCATGGGGATGGCTCCTGGCGTAGGCATCTTTTTGTTCCTGTGTCGCTTCCTTCTGATATTTTTCTTTCCAGTCGCTATAACTCATGCCATAGATGATTTCTCTGGCTGCATCGTAATCCATCTCTATACCGGATTCCTCTGCCGCGGCCATGTACCACTTTGACAGGCAATTGCGACAGAATCCCGCCAGATTCATCAAATCAATGTTCTGGACATCGGTCTTTTCACGCAGGTGTTGCACCAGTCGACGAAAAGCGGCTGCTTCAAGGTTAATTCTGATCTGATCGTCCATTCTTCTCTCCTGTGTTAAATTACAAAGATAGTTAGATTATTATAACTCGCTATTCCACTGACTCCATAGAACAGTAAACAAATAATAATGACCCAAAAAAGGTCGTCAGTGTAAGTCAACTGCAGATAGCTATCGCAGGCGCCGGGGTAAGCGGGGTGGAACTGGCCGCTGAATTACATGCTTCGACCCGTCAGTTGGTTGAATTCGGGCCGGATCGTACCGTCCCGGAAAAACATCTGAAGATTACTATAGGCATCCATGTTGTTCGACTCTATTAAACACCGACTGAAAAATGACCAATCACAGATTGTATTTCTTTAGCCGGTAACGCAGGGCCATTCTTGTGATATCAAGGTCTCGTGCGGCTTTTGATACATTGCCATTGGCGCGTTCCAGTGCATTTTTAATCAATGTCAGTTCCACTGATTGCAGAGTGACATTCTCATCCAGTAATAACTCCGGCTCCGAATCGGTGCGGCTGGCTTGTGTCAATGATAGATCATCCGGCGTCAAATCCCCTCCACCACTGAGTAAAACAGCCCGTTCAATCATATGTTTTAATTCACGCACATTTCCTGGCCATGGATATTGCTTGATGACGGTGTTTGCCTCAGGCGTAAGATGCGCCGGGGGAAATGCATAGCGCTTGGCGATCTGTAGGGCAAAGTGGCTGGCAAGTAACAACATGTCGTGATCGCGTTCCCGCAGGGGTGGTATAGCGATAGTCATAACATTTAAACGGTAATATAAATCAGAGCGGAATTCGCCTTGCTCCGTCATCCGGGCGATATCCCGGTTTGTTGCAGCAATGAACCAGGCAGCGACAGGACGCTCCTGGGTGGTGCCTATCTTTCTGAGTGTGCGGCGTTCCAGCACAGCAAGCAACTTGGATTGAAGTTCAAGCGGCAGTTCACCGATCTCATCCATAAATAACACACCATCTTCCGCGGCTTCTATCAAGCCTGTCCTGGCAATATGGGCGCTGGTAAACGCGCCTTTCTCATGACCGAATAATTCAGCTTCTATCAGATCTCTTGGCAGGCTGGCGCAATCCACATGTACGAATGGACTTGCGCTTCGGTAACTGTTGACATGTAATAATCTGGCCACGACATCCTTGCCTGTTCCGGTTTCACCCAGGATTAAAACCGTAGGCGGAATGGAATTTATTGTTTGCGTTAACTGACTTATCCGCAATACCTGTTGCCGTACATTTTCTATGGCTTGACACTGGCCCATAAATTCTACAACCTCGGTTGCATGTTGCTCACGTTTTGTTGAACGGGTAAGTTTCCTGGTCAGTTCATCTCTATCAAGAACTTTTCTAATGTTGAGCAATAACTCATCCAGATCGACCGGCTTTTTAAGATAATCAGAAGCCCCCAGTTTCATGGCAGAAACGATATCTTCCACTTCGCCATAGGCAGACATCACAAGGATAGCGACTGAAGATTTCTGCTTATTTCGTATATCAGACAGAAAATCCAGACCGGAACCATCAGGAAGACGCATGTCGAGCAAGATCAGATCAGGGGTTATTGCCTTGAATTTATCGTGCGCAGCTGCCAGATCCCCGGCAATATCACTATGATAGCCGCTACGATTGAGTCGCTTCTGTACTGCCTTGGCGAAGACCATTTCGTCTTCTACTATCAGCACTCGTTTTTTAATCACGGGGACTTCCGTTGAAGTGATTATGGGATGCTGTTCCTGCGTCATGTCTCTACGGCCTCCGATGTCGTCATTGGTGCACTGATTATGGCTTCTGTGCCGCTATTCTCATACGAATTAAAATGTAATTCCCAGCCATGTGTCTGGCATATCTTGAATGCAACGGGTATCCCCAGACCTGTGCCGAAACGTTTTGTTGAGGGTCCCGGTTCAAGGTTACCGGCCTTGGGCACAAAGGGTAATCCATGACCATTATCTATTATCCTGATAATGAAATTATTTTCTTGTCGGTCGAAACTGACCACCAGCAAGCCCGCTTCCGGTGAGGCATCAACCGCATTGACAAGCAAGCCGTATAAAGCCTGCTCCATTAAATCCGGATCAACAGTAAGCGTTATGGATTTGTGCCAGTGCTGACGCTGTAATTGAATATTTTTTTCTTGCAGTTTTGGTTTTAATAATATTAATGTTCCATCCAGTAAATCGGCTGCTGTGATAAGTTTCATGTCAGGCTTTAATGGGTGGAGGTAGGAGACCAATGCGTTCACCCAACGGCCCAGGCGATCAATGGTATCAATGATTGCCTGTTTGCCTTCCCTGAGTTCTTGCGCATCATTGGCATCTTCCAGTACCTGAGCGGTTGCGCGAATACTTGCCAGTGGATTACGGATGTTGTGTACGATGACCGGCACCAGAGCCCCCAACGCCGCCTGTTTTTCGTGCTCAATCAGTGCATCACGGCTCGAAGCCAGATCATTTGCCATACGGTTTATTGAACCGGCTATATCCGAGACCTCTTCAACACCTTGTTCGGGGATCCGATGCCCCAGTTTACCCTGACTGATGACCGATGCGCCATCCATTACTGTTGCCATGGGCCTGACAAATCCTGTCTGTAAAATACGGCGACTATATAAGACCAACGCAACCGCCAGAAAAAACAGTACGGGAATAAAAACCGGGGCAAAACGAGTCCAGCGTTCTATCGTCAATTGCAGTTGGCGATGTTCGTCTTCCAACAGGGCTTTGAAGTCAACATAATGATTTTCAAACTTGCTGACCATATTATCCGCAAAAACCGGATCGAGAATTCGTAATCTGGCGAAATAATTCATTGCGTAGGGATCCCTAAGTACCTTGTTCATGTCAATTTGTAATGCACTGTAGGATTGCTGCAGTAGCTGTATGGCATGGTCTTCTTGTCGCGTAGCAGAATTCTGACGTAATTTATTAAAATTTTCCTTTATTCGCTTCAGGTAGCTGTTATAGAACTCAGCAGCATTGGTGTCTTCCATCAGGCGCGCGCGTATAACTTTTTCCAATTGCCGGAACAATTCACTGCGGATCTGCTCGGTAATATAGATAAGATTATTGATACGCACTGATTCTGTGGAGGTTTGTTGCCAGAAGTACGCAGACAGCCCGCCCAGAAGACCCGTGACGGCCACCAGAAACAGGAACGCTATCTCATGAATAGTCAGTAATTTTTTCAGGGATCCTGGTCGGTTACGCTTCATAGCCTGAGTATAACCGATGTGCATCTGGTTCAAATAGACCAAATTAGTCGGTTTAGGTGATCCAAATCAGCTAAAGATTAAGCAAAACGCATTCTGAGAGACAGCAAAAATCAAATTAAACGATCTTATATTATTGTTTTAATTGGATTTTATATATAACAGCCCGATTGGCACAGTTCTCGCTAATACCATTTAGTACTTCATCAGTGAGGTATACCATTTGTTATTGACGATTTCTTTTAACATAAATGAGGAGAGTTTTCATGAAATGGGAAACACCAGAATACAGTGACATCCGTTTTGGCTTTGAAGTAACCATGTACATTAACAACAAGTAATGTACATCGCTTTATAAGTTAAAGCATAAGGGGCCATCCGGCCCCTTATTTTTTTCTACGATATGAATCTGATACTATGGCCTTAACTCAATAAAAGCTTAAAACACAGCAATTTCTTATATATTATTTCTGGCATGACCTTTGCGATAGAAACCCGGCAACTCAGCAAGC
>JADFPU010000260.1 GCA_022562175.1 Pseudomonadota bacterium
AATGCCAGACCATACAACCGTTGCTTCAACAGACTCAGTCCATCATGTGCACAACTTGCCTGGCGTCGTGGATCATTCAATGCACGGGCCACGGCTTCGCTTAAGCCCAGTCGATGATCCACCTGCCGTAACAGCAACACGCCGCCATCGCTGGTGATGTCACCGCCCTGGTTGTGGCTTCGACTTGACGCCCTTTTAGGAGTGGAAATTCAAATGATTCTTGGGTACAGTTTGTCACGGGCAAAACATCTTCTTTTTTGTTATATAACCAACTGTATTATAAAGGATTAAAGGGGTTTTGCCCTCCTCTTTCGTGCAATATCCAGGCTAGAGGCCTGAAGCCAGGGATACTGGTCTCTTGGTACGCACGTTTGTAGAAAGTCATTATATTCAAATACTTAAATGAGCTGGTGGGTGCTTGCCGGTCCTCATGAGTGTTATTCGCGGAGTTTGGGGCTGGAATGAGTAGAATGTGGCTTTTTATCGGGGTTTTATGCATAAATTCAGCTGCGATAATGGCCGATTTCAAACTTGAGTTAAACAAAAAATATCTTGTCTTTTCAAAAGCTTAGAATATTACTGGCAGGCGTTAATTGATGTATATTGCGACGATTTAATTAGCTGATTAATGTACTCTAGCAGTTAGTTGTATTATGATGCTGTCAGTACTGCTATCAAGGTTGTCCATCATAAAAAACTTATTTAGCAGATAGGGCAAGCCACTCCCCCCCCAATGGTCCTGCTGTCTATAAAGAGCATCACCAGTTCTCATCACCCTGTAAAAGGTTGTGGTTTAGTAACCTGGGGGAGTTTGCTCGTATAAGAATTTGAATAATTATATGGAGGAGAAATAGAAATGATTAAAGTAGCCGTTGTTGGTGTAGGTAATTGTGCCAGTTCCCTCATTCAGGGTCTCGAGTTCTACAAGGGCAGTAAAGTAACTAAAATTTCCGGCCTAATGCACCCCAGGATTGGAAAGTGGGGAGTCAGCGACATTAAAATTGTGGCCGCATTTGACATCGATCGCCGTAAGGTCGGCAAGCCAGTGGAAGAAGCTATCTTTGCCAAACCGAATTGTACACTGGTTTTCCAGAAGGTCTTGCCGGTCTCCGGGGTCATGGTGCAGATGGGACCGATCCTCGATGGAGTGGCGGGACACATGGCGGATTATTCGGACGATTTGGCTTTTCGCCCTGCTGACATTGAACCTGTGGACATTGTCGATGCTCTCAAGGAGAGTAAAGCCGAGGTGATGGTTTGCTATCTGCCGGTGGGTTCGGAGGAAGCGGTGCGCTACTATGCACAAGCTTGTCTGGATGCCGGTGTCGCCATGATCAACTGCATGCCAGTGTTCATTGCCTCCAATCCCGAATGGGCACAGAAGTTCAAAGACGCGGGGCTGCCGATTGTAGGAGACGATATCAAGAGCCAGGTCGGCGCCACCATCGTACATCGCACATTGGCGCGCTTGTTCGGTGATCGTGGTGTCAGTCTCGATCGGACCTATCAACTGAATACGGGAGGCAATACTGACTTCCTCAATATGTTGGCGCTTGAACGTTTGAAGTCCAAGAAAATATCCAAGACCGAGTCTGTGCAGTCGCAACTCGACGAACGACTGGATACTGCTGATATCCATATCGGTCCGTCCGATTATGTGCAGTGGCAGGGAGATAATAAGGTGGCCTTTATCCGCATAGAGGGGCGTGGCTTCGGCAATGCACCGATTGAACTTGAACTCAGGCTGTCGGTACAGGATTCACCTAACAGCGCCGGTGTTGTGATTGATGCGATCCGCTGTGCCAGTCTGGGCTTGCAGCGTGGCCTTAGTGGACCATTAGAGGAAGCTTGCGCCTACTACATGAAAAGCCCACCACTACAGATGCGTGATTCAGATGCCTATGAGGCTTGTAATGCTTTTATTGACGGTACTGATGGTGCTGATAGCAACGAAGTGGCATCCGAACAAGTCGGCATGAGAAAATAAACTTAATCTCACCTGAAAATGCAACAGCCACTATGCGACCGGGCTATCTGAACCATGGATCATTCCTGGACGGAGCAGCTGATAGAGCTCCACCGCCTGGTACGCCTGGCAGTCATCAATAGTAGCCGGAAGGCGACTGGGGACACCAACGCCAAAGGGGATGTGGTCAAGGTTTTCGATCAGGTTGCGAATGATGTTGCACTCGCGTACCTGCAAACATGGGCAATTCCGCTTCTTGTTGAATCTGAAGAGTCCGAGCCACAAACGATGGGGACCGGCACGCCTGCCTACCGTCTGATCCTGGATCCGGTCGATGGCTCTGATAACTGGTCTCGGGAATTGCCATTATCCGCGTTGTCCTGTGCGGTGTTGCCTGTCGATGCACCCTTAAAGCCTGAGTCCGTCATCGCATCGATTGTGGGTTCGCTTGATCAAGACATTCCACGGGTGGCACAACACGCATCCGGTGCGTGGCAAGGCGAGGCACCGCTTCAGACCTCAGATGTACTTCGTCTTGCCGACGCCATGATCTCAATTGAACTCAACCACCATGCCCCTGACCTCAATCTGACACGGATGATGGCGGATGCCAGAGGTGTACGCAGTTACGGTAGCGGAGCCAGTGCAATTACCTTGGTTGCCTCGGGGAAAACGGATGCCCATATTGATAATCGCGCAAGACTGACCCCGGAAAGCTATCTTGCTGCAGCACATTTGCTGCTGGAAGCGGGTGGTTGTATTACCGGGCTTGACGGTGCGCCGTTACCGGCCGCATCAAGCCTGACCGATGGCATCAGTTTAATCGCAGCAGCGAA
>JADFPU010000083.1 GCA_022562175.1 Pseudomonadota bacterium
TAACATTGTTACGCTGCTTGCTGTAGCAATTCCCGAATTTGTGCGGATTAAGTAACTATCACCACTATCTATACTGCCACTACTAAGTGAGGCGACGGTAATCTGATCATCATCAACTGAAGTAATCATGCCGCTCGATCCGTCTGTCACGTTTTCAAATATATCACCCGCCGCTACCCTCAAATTATCAAAATCCTTTGCTGTGTCTTCCAGTACAAGCCCGCTACTTCCGGCAGTTGCAGTTCCTGAAAATAGAGTGGGAACATTAGTCAGCTGGATATGGTAGATATCATTTTCTTCAAAATCATCTCCAATTCCAAGCGACATGCCAGTAACTGTTAACTGGCTACTATTATCAACACTACTGACAAAACCGATAGATCCATCGGTAATATTTCTTACAACATCTCCAGCAGTCACACCCCATTCCACAAAGTCATTTGCAGTATCTATTAAGGTTGTGGAATTACTCCCGGCTTTTGCAATGCCCGTCAGCCTTCTGCTGTCTGCTTTTGGATCGGCGAATGGCGCTAGCCAGGGATAGGCCAGATAGTCATCATTATATTGCGACAATATGGAACGTACTTCGTTAATAACCCTTTGCTCAACCACCTGCATCAATTCAGCACGCGTTATAGTCATAAGCCTGTCATTGAATTTATCTCCTCCTGTTCTGACAAAACTCTGCTTATCATCCTCTGCGTTAACTTCTTCCAGATATTCAGAAGAGTCATTATCACTCGGCCTTGAATCCTGACCGGTTACGGGTATCCCCGGTGCTATGATTACGGCAACAACATCCCCCATACCATCAACAGTTAAACGTCCCGGCGTATCGCTGTTAATCACCGCATCATTCGATTGGGTATTCCTGAAATTATCTGAAACCGCATACCACAATCTCTCACCGCTACTGTCCCTGATGTCTGCCAGACCCAGTATCCTGAACGGCAAACGGCCTATTGTTGTATATGTGCTGGTATCAGGATTAAACGTACAGTTAGACGCCGGATTCCCATCGTTATTCCTATCAGGACAGGGCAGGAAACCCGGCCCTTTTTCCGTCGGGGCGCGTAATTCAGGGTAATTCATCGCATAAAAAAGCAGCGCTTGTTTGGCCTTGGAGAGTGCTGTTTCAGTGCTCGTATCACGTATGTACTGAAGCGAATTTTCATTCAGCCTTGAGATCAGCATATATGACGATCCGGCAAGAATTATCAGCATAAAGACCAGTAATACCGCGCCTTTTTGCCCGCATCGTTTAGCTGCAATGTGCATGTTTACTTTTGTGATAAATCAGCGCCCCGGCTACCTGGCGGGGATTCCAAACGAACCGGTTTCCTCGACAATATCATTAAATTGATCCGTGCCCGGCTCATATGTCTGTCCGACTTTTAATTTTATATCCGGGCTGTTATCTGGCAAGCCGATAATGACTTTATCACTGTGGATATTGCCTCTGCGTACTTGTGTATACTGCGAAGCCAAATCTCCTTCATAAGAATTGCTATCATTAATCCAGGCCGTGCTCTTGCCACCCTTCCTGTAAACCAGCCCTTTTACTGTAATGGCATTAAGTGGAACTGTTTCGACTTCAATTTGTTCCTCAAAGAATATTTCCGTCTCATCAATTTCAATAATGGTTACAGGTTTCTCTTTCCTGAGTTCCTCAAGATGTTGCCGTTGTTTTGCAGTAGTAAAAAATCGTCCGAATTGTTCCGCGCTGGCCATGCTGACGCCTGCAAAAAACAACAGCGCAGACACAACTATAACAATGGCCTTATGTATACCGCTTCTGTTTGAAACAAACATCATTAAACCTGTAATTTCGTACCATCAGCGAGCTTGATTGTAAACCATATTACATCGCACTTTACGCGGATATTGGCTGCGGAAATAGCATCTGTTATCCCGGACAGCTTATTATCCATAGAACATCTGGACATGCTGTAGAGTCCTTTTGCATTTTTATCCAGGGATTCAAGCAGACTGAACAAATCTCCCTCATGCAATAATTGCATATCCAGTGACATCTCACTGCTAAAAATCTGATAGCGACCCAGGTTGACAGAAAACGCCGGCGTGTAAATATTTTGCGACTTTATTTCATAACTCAGGGAGGGAAGCATGATCGCCTCACCGGCACTACGCAGCACCTCAATCCAGTTAAGACGATGTTCTCTGCCAATCACTCCCTGGTTATAGAGTTTGATAAAGCTGGGGTAATATTTCCTTATCAGTTTTTCTTCTTCATCTACCGCCAGATACTTCTGACTGATAGACTGGAACACGGCATTATTACGGACATATTCTTTTTTCATTTGCTCCTTGAAATAAAAGCTGCTGCTTATCAACAAACCGCCCAGAAGCAAACTTATAATCAAGATAAACGAGCTTGTGCGCATAATACTCCAGTCCATATACTTATTATTCATTGCCTATTCCCAGTACCACCCTTATGGAAAAATTTGCTTTCTTAGCAACCGACCGCGTATTACCTTGCAGGCTTGTGTTTGAACTTACATCAAGAGGTAATGTAACAATATTGATATCGTAGACCGACTTGCCACTACGCAAGGTTTCCGTGAATTTATTGATTGTAGCGATCGCCTCCCTGAAATTGCCATCGAAAGGGGCAATATGTCCTTTAATCATGGCTATCTGATAATAACGATAGCTGCTATCATTTAAAACGCTATTGGTAATACCAGCCATGTCATGTTTACTATCAACATGCCGAACCTTGCCAATACTGAGATTCGGGTCGCTGCTCGCCGCCCACTCTACATTATCCAGAGTCACATCAGGAAACCGGTTCAGCCCCTTGCTGATAAACTTTACCATGTCTATCGGCGAGGATTTGTATTGCGCAAGGTTTTCTGCCAGTTCAACCGCCACCAGCAGATCGGCCGCCTCTACCGGTGTTTCTGGCAGGCGTTCACGGGATATTTCATATCTTGACGCATAAAATCTTGCCTTGTTGTCTGCCTCAACACTCTGTTGTTTGTACGTCAGACCACCTACCGTGTTAAAACCACCCCAGATAACCGATGACAGGATCAGCAATACACTTGCAGTCAGCATGGCATAACGCATCCGCCTCATTTTGGCATAACGTGTCTCTGCCGAACTGGCATAGCGATTTGCCGGGCGTTGTTTAAGGAATTGATAAATGAAAAATTGATCTGCAAAGGGTGCGCTCAGCTTAGCTGACGTTGTGGATTGCCCCATCAATGAATTAATATCCAGCAGATGGTAGTTGAGCAAGCCGGAATCAGTATGTTCCTGGTTTATCTCTTCCAGCAGATTACCTGCCAGCAAAAAATAAATGTCCAGTGGCTCATCTGGCGTAATCAGGCGCAAGCTGTTCAGGTAACGTCTGACCTTCTCAACTTCGTCAAGTATAAGAGGAGAATATGAGACAGTACCATAGCGGGGCATTTGCACCAGACGACTGATACGGAACTCTCTGTTCTTAAAAAATGTCTGCCGCAAGCCACTGATGCTCTGCAAACTGACAAGCAACATATTGTCTGACGGGTTCGGAATTAAGCCCAGCAATGATTCCGTAAACAGTGGCAGGGAATTGATACCTTGCATAGGAATTTTATATTTTTCCAACAAGGCCACCCATGGCTTGATCACATCAGGGTTGGTCATTGCACTGAGAAAAATAATATCATCCCGCCGACCCTCGGTCTCCCGGCCCTGCACTTTCGTGAAACGATAAGGGGTGTCGCGAAATAAACGCCCCTGCTTCCGCTTTATCAGTGCCTGCCGGTCCGATCCAAACACATGCGGTATCGTTTCACGTCGATACTCCTCTTCAAAAACATCGACCAGAATATGCATGGGTGTATTCGGTGTTTCTTTCAAATAACGTTCAAAGTTATCCCGGCCCTCCGGGGTTACATCAAACAGATAAGAACTACCCAGCTGCCCCTTCTGCCAATGATAAACAGCCACCTTGTTTGCGCTGAGGAACAGCGCCCGGCGGCTGGAGAATTCAAATTTTGATATTAGCGATGAGATCATAGATTGGCCCCATTACCGAAAACATTACCCATGCGATTATCGAACCCAGCACAACTGTCATGGCCGGTTCGATCATGGTCTGTAGCTTCTCAATAGACTCCCGAACGTCGCGGGTATAAAAATAGGCGATATTTTCCAGGGATTTCTGCAATGCCCCGGTGGTCTCACCAACGCTGATCATCCTTATTACCAGTGGTGGAAATAAATTCGTCGCTGCGAAACTCGCACTCAGATTACTACCGTCAGCAACCTGTTGACCAACATCCCGCATGGCTTTTTCGATCACCTTGTTATCGGAAATATCTTCTGCTGTCCGGATGCATTCAATAATCGTAATACCTGAGGCATACATCATCGCAAAAAAAGTGGCCATACGTGCCAGGATAATTTTTTTCAGGATCGGGCCAAGTATAGGGATTGACAACTTGAACTGATCAAATTTAAATCTGAATACCGCACTAACCCTTAGACCAGTCAGGATAAAAACTGTGACGACAATGGGTATTGCCAATATTATGTACCAGTAATTCACAAACACATCTGATATGAAAATCAACGCCATGGTATGTGCCGGCAGCTGCTGGCCCATGGTCTTCACAAAACTCAGTAATTGCGGGACAAGATAGGTCATCAGAAAGAAAACCACACCGATCACGACTGCACCAACAAACGCCGGGTAGGCGATCATCTTTTTTGCCTGAGATGCCTGTTCATCTTGCCACTTCAGACTTTCACCGAGTTTGTTAAAGACCACATTGATCTCGCCAGTCTGTTCGCCTGCCCTGACGAGATTGGCAAATACTTTGGAGAACACTCCAGGGAAATCCCGCATGGATTCTGACAAGGTCTTGCCACCCTCGATGGCCTCACCCATGCCCGCAATGACATCACGCAATCGCGGGTTTTCGGTACTATCCCGAAGGTCTCCCAGGCCATCTAAAATAGGTATGCCGGCACGTGTAGTCTGTTCAAGATGAAAGCAGAACAGTATCAGGTCCCGCCGATCCACGCCCCGGCCTGTAACACTCTGGCTGGGAGATTTTATCGCCCGGCAATTGATCAGATCCAGGCCTGACTTCTTCAATCGCATCTCCAGATCTGCGATGTTTACCGCATCGGACTGACCGTTATGAATGCGACCATCCACATCGATTGCCTTGTATTGAAAAAAATCCACTGGCTATCAGTTCTGCTTGAGACGGCTGGTCAGGTCGACAACCCTTGATACCTCTTCAAGGCTGACTATACCTTCAAGCACACGGGCGGCGCCAGCATCGGCTAGCGGCCGGAAGCCCTTGGATATCGCCAAGCGCAACAGCTCTCTGGCGGTCGCGCGACGCACAATTAACTCATCCATTTCTTCATCAAACCGCAATATCTCCATCAACGCAATACGGCCCTTGTAACCCTGATTATCGCAGGCCGCACAACCTTTAGCCTGATAAATGACCTGCTGCCTGTCCGTGACCTTTAAACCTAGCAGGTTGCGTTCAAGGTCCCCCAACTCACAAACTTCTTTACAGGCATTGCAAAGTACCCGTACCAGTCGTTGCGCAATGACACCGATAATATTGCCCGCCAGGATGTCCGGCTTGACGCCAATATCCAATAAGCGCGGGATGATGCCCAGAGCCGAATTGGTATGCAGGGTTGAAAATACCTGGTGACCTGTCATCGCCGCGCGTAATGCCATAGTGGCAGTGTCTTCATCACGTATCTCACCGACCAGAATAATATCAGGATCCTGACGCATCATTGAACGAATACCACTGGCAAAATCAAGTCGGGACGTTTCACTGGCGGATGTCTGTCTGATCATGGTTGTAGGGTATTCAACAGGGTCTTCCAGAGTCATAATATTGACCGACTCATTATTCAGATAATTCAGGATCGAATATAGCGTCGTAGTCTTGCCACTACCGGTTGGCCCCGTCACCAGGATGATCCCTTCCGGACGGGCAACCATGAGTTTAAGGGTAGTGAGTTCATCCTCTGTCAGCTGCAGTTGTTCCAGATCAACAATCCCCTTTTGCCTGTCCAGCACACGCAACACGATATTTTCGCCGTGTACAGTAGGCAGGGTTGACACACGAAAGTCGACCTTGCGCCCCGACATGGATAAGGAAATACGCCCATCCTGCGGGGCTCTTGTTTCAGCGATGTCCAGACCCGCCATGACCTTCAGCCTTACTGCAATCGCTGACCAGTAATTTTTATGCAAACTCCTGATCTGGCGCAACACACCATCAATGCGATAGCGGAACCTCAGAAAACCCTCCTCTGGCTCAAAATGTATATCGGAGGCACCGCGCTTAACGGCATCTGACAACAGCGCATCCACTAACCTGACAACCGGCTGACTATACTCCCCCGTTGAAGCATCCAAACTCTGGTAATCAATTTCACCCGTTTCGATCTCGTGCAGTATCCCGTCTACTGATAACTCAAAGCCATAGAACTGATCGATTAACTTGTCGATCACCGTTTCGCCGGCGAGTACCGGGTTAATTTCAGCGATACCACCCAGATGTGCGTTTATTTGATCCAGCGCAACGACATCAAATATATCCACCATCGCGACGGTCAACTGATTTTTCGTCGCATCGTATCTGATCGGTAACACCTTCAAGCGACGCGCCAAATCCTTTGGGATCATTTTTACCGCATCGTTATCCGCAACGGCCCGTGTTAAATCAATACTTTCCTGGCCGATAACCCCGCCAATCACGTCACTGATAATCGCGTCAGTTGCAAAACCGAGACGCACCAGGATCTTGCCCAGGTGTTCTTTACTCTGCTTCTGCTCGGTTAAAGCTATTTCGATCTGATCTTGGGTTGTTACTCCCTTCATGACCAGCAACTCGCCAAGGCGATATTGTTTCTTATGTGGGCCGGTCGCCATAAAATTACTGCCCTGACAAAGTCTGAATGCGGACCATTACATTTGCTATATCAAAATTTGCTGATCCTTTGTCGGCGAGTTTTAACGCAACATTATAATAGTCCAGCGCTGTCTCAGGCTGGCCGGCCTGATCGAGGCTTACAGCCAGATTCAGTGCGTAAGCCGGATTGGAGGAGTTATACCGGTAGGCATCGAAAAACGCCTGCTGCGCCTGCGCCCATCTTGATTGCGCCGCATAGATATTACCCAGCGCGAAATACAGGAATGCATCAGCGGGATTGTCACGTATCATGAGTTTTATTGCACTTTCTTCGCCAACCAGATCCGGCCCGCTGCGCAGGTTGATCAAGGCTGCTCTGGCAAGCTTATCCAGCGGGTTGTTTTTAAGCAGTCGTGAATAGACCATAAATGCCTGCTCAACATCCCCGCCATTCAAGGCAATGGCGGCCAGACCTAGCAACGCATCACGATTGTCCGGAAAATTCTCAAGGACTTGCCTGTATTTCGACCTTGCACTGGTGAAATCACCCGCTTTATAGGCCAGAAATGCCTCACCGATCAGTTGGCCCCGGTCGTCCGGTACTATGTTACGGGAGATTTTAATTAGTGACGGTGCAAGCTTGATCGAAGCGGGTAAACCTTGTTCTGGCTGCACATCATCTGCCTCAGTAGAAGCCGCTATTGCCGGGTGGTCGTCGATAGAGGCCGGCGCATCTATGTTGCTGCCTGTTTCATCTGCCAACTGTTTATCAAGTCTGCTTTGCTCTTCAATTAGCTCCGTGACAACGCCAACATCATCACTGTGCTGCGGTGTTTCACTGACAGGTTCCGAGATAACAGCAACAGCCATAGTGCCACTGACACCATCAATCAAAGTGCCCGACACGATCTCCGGTGCACTCTCTATGAGGGCTTGCGGTAAAACGATGTGTTCAATGCCTCTGGCAACCAATGGTGACGGCACGGCTTTGGTAAACAGACCCGGCGTCACTGAGTAATAGTAGAAAATACTGAATGCAACAACCAGTAACACGGAAAGCCCTGTGAAAACAGGCCATTTAAACACACTGCTTCTACTGGTTGCCGTTGCGGTAAATACAGTCTGTGCTGCAACAGGCGTAGGTTGATTCTGTTCGCCGATATCTTTAACCAGTTCAGCGGCCGGGACACCAGGCAAAGTCTCCTCAAAGGATCGTTCTGCCTGTTCACTAACATAAGGCTCTCCCTGAATTGTTTCTTCAAAAAAACTGGAGGTGATCTCACTATCTAAGTTATCTGAGATAACACCATGGTATGTTTCATCTAGCGGATTATCAACGCCCTCCCCACCAAATTCATCATTCAGGCCCGGTTTGTCCTGCAAGGTTTCATGTTCACCGGTACTCTGCAGATCTTCTTCAGGCGGGCTGCCTATCGTTAAATAATCACCAGTAGCAGATAAATTCACCGCAACATCGTCAGAGCCGCCTTGCTCTGTGGCAGGCTCACTTTGTTCTTCTGGCTCTGTCTTTTTCCTCTCGGTGATGGGTTCAAGCCTAAGCTCTGAGGTAGATAAAAAACTGTCGCCCTCGACATGGGCTGAGCTTGATTCGGACGCTGCAACAGTCTGTGTAGCTGTCGGGGGTGTCTCTCCGCTGTCCCTGGCAGTTGATGTATCAGCCTGCTTGGACTCTTTAAGCCTTTTTGCAGCCATCTTTTTATCCTGTTCCGCCTTGCGCAAGGCATCCATCAACAGACTCATCGCCTACAACTCCTGGCCACCTGAAACCTTTGCGCCCTTGCCTGATGTTTGCAAAAACTGCCTATAGTTGCTCAGGTCTCCATCCAGACTTGCATTTTTGATCACTACCGGCCGTATAAAAATCACTAGCTCGGTCTTGAATGACTCTCTGTCTCGGGCCTTAAACAAATTACCGATAAGTGGCAGGCTTGCAAGAAAGGGAGTTTCTCTGTCCTTGTTACGGATGCTGTCTTGCATCAAACCACCTAACACGGCTATCTGTTGAGTATTTACTTTCAGGACGGACTCCATCTCCCGCACACGTATGACAGGGATACGATTAGGTAATGTCAGGGCCGGATTGGGATCGAGTTCCGTTCTTATTACCGAGGAGAGCGTTGGTCGCACCATAAAAGTAACGCTGTCATCCTTACTGATCTGTGGCGTTACCGTCATGACCAGACCGACCGGGATGGTTTTCGCAGTTGTGGTCGTCGCGGTAATCGACTCCGAGCCCTGCACGCCCGGCGCAATCTTCTGCTCCACTTCAAAATAAACAAAGTTCTCAACTACCTTCAATACGGCAGTATGGTTATTCAAAACCATGATCTGCGGACTCGATAAAACCCTGGTTTCACCAAATTCCGATAACAGGCTTATCGCCGCATTAAGTCGCTGACCACCGGAATCAGGATTTGAGTAATCAAGCACAAATGATGAGCTGGTGCCGGGCGGACCGATCAGTCCTGGAGTACCCAGTAGAGCTGATGTAGTACCCAGTAGACTTGATGCAAAACTGAAGCCAGCACCGCCAAGATTGATGGACGACCAGTTTATACCGGCCTGATATTGATCGCTTAACTCTACTTCAACAACCGTTGCCTGGATCAACACCTGACGATTAGCACTCTCCAGCGTCTGATCTATAAACCGCTGAATTTGTTCATGCTGCCTGGCGGTAGCGCGTACGGTGACAATTCCAGTTTCAGGGCTAACCACGATAGAGTTCGTCGCAGCGCCTGCTGCTTGCTCGCCAACAGCCAGAATCGATGTAATACTCAGTTTAATGTTTTTCCAGAATTGGTGATTCGATTCAGAAGTGATTAAAGTTGTCGAGGTATTACCTGTGCCACCCGCACCAGAACTGGTTGAGGCAATCTGGGTTGACAGCGTGACACTGCCTGATGTCTGCCTGGAAAGGTTCAGGTAGTCTACATTATAAATTCGGAAGAAAGGTTCATCAGGCATAATGATGAGATTATCCTGCATGAACTCATAGCGAAGTTCTACCTGCCTGGCAATACGCTCAAGTAACTGGGGCAAGCTTTGTTCGACCGCGTTAATCGTGACGACGCCCTCAATCCGGGGATCGATGTCTACATTTATCTGGGCATCTCTGGCCAGGGCAAACAACAGCTCTTTCACCGGCACCTCATTTACCACCACCGTATACTTCTCCAGCTCCGCAGGTGGCTCCGGCTCCGGCAATACCGGCGCCTGTTTAACGAGATCAGGAATATCGACCTGGGAGGTAGCCTGTTCTATATTGATATGAGCCGTTGAGGGTTCGAATGGCTCAGGAACCATCTGGGCACAGGCAGATAGACTAAGTATAAGCGTGCTGACAATTAATTTATGCATAAGTAAACCCGTTTATCCCTTAGGTGAAGTAATGCAATATATACTTCCTAACCTGACCTATTATATACTCAATATAAGCTGTTGAGTATTATAGATTTTCAAAATCCTGCAATGGCCTGTAAATAATCGACCAACAAAGCTTGCACGTCCCTGAAACCGGTGGCAAATCAAACTCATACGCTACCTCCGGCGGTAAATCCTGCAATTGTTTCGTCAGCCTCTGTAACTCCTGTCGGCTAAACTGAAAATTGCCCAGTTCCTGTAAAGCATAAACTTGATCGAGGCCAATCAATTGTTGCTCGATTTTAGCAAATTTGTCGGTCGGTTGAACATTTTCCTCTTTATTTGCCACAGTAAACACTTTTTCATTATGTCTCGCCTTGTTCCCCTCCTCGATTGCCAACGCGCCAGCATTCGATAATTCATGTTCCATCTGTAATGTTAGCGTTGATCCAGACTTGGCGTTTATTTCAGTATCTGCAGGCAGATCTTCAAGTTTGGGGGCTTGTACAACCTTGGCAAGGATTTTGATTGATTCAACAGTGGCTACATCATGCGTTACATCCGCTTGTTCATCAGTCCTCACAAACGGCTTTTGAACTGGCGCACTGCTGCTGACAATTTGCTGCGAGCGTTGGGCTGCACTCTGTTCACCAAGTTCATCTGACCCGA
>JADFPU010000084.1 GCA_022562175.1 Pseudomonadota bacterium
AAACAAAACTGGTATTGACCTCGGCAAACAGCGGCACTAAAAACACGATCACGGTGACGACTACCGACGATGATAACAATAATATTGATAACCTGGGCTTGTCAACACTGGTGTATGATCCTGCCGGCAGTGGCACGACAAATCTGACAGTTGCCAATGCTGCTGAAAATGCGGAGCTGCGGATTGATGGTCAGACCGTGTTCAGTGACAGTAATACTGTGGCGGGCGCCATCGAAGGGGTGACCTTGACGCTGCTGAAAGAGGATATCGGCGTAGTCAAGCAACTGACTATCGAACTGGATAAAAATGCAGTCGCGGCAGCCGTTGCTAAATTTATCGGTAGTTATAATTCAGTGATTGTCACATTTAATTCGCTTTCCAGTTTCGATAGTAAGACGGGCGATACCGGTGCATTGTTTGGTGATGCAACCCTGAGATCGGTTACGGGTCAGATCCGCAGTGGTATCAGCAGCTACGTGCCCGGATTGACCGGCACAGTCAAATCACTGGTCGACATTGGTATTAGCACGGACAATAAAGGCCTGCTCAGTCTGGATAAAGACAAACTCGAGCAGCTGGCGGAAAATAACCTGCAGGGGCTCATCGATCTGTTTACCACAACGGATGAAGGTGTTATTGCTCGATTGAACACTACTCTCAATGCCTTTTCTGATGCAGGTGGTGTGATCGATTTTCGAACTGAAGGCTTGAACAAACAAAGGAAATCACTGGATGTGGAGTTTCTGAGACTGGACAGACGCCTGGCTTCACTGGAAACCAGATTAAACCGGCAGTTCACAGCACTGGACATTCTGTTAAGCCAACTGCAAACCAGCAGTAGCTTCCTTGCACAACAGTTTGAAAGTATTAAAAACATTCAAAATTTTAGAAGTCGTCGTTAATCTCCAAAAAACATTCTTTATTGATCAATTAATACAACCTTACAGGAAATATAATGAGTATTCCAAATTATAAAGCCTTAAATAATATCAAGCAGTATGCCGAGACAAGCATAACAACAGGGGTTGAAGATGCGACACCACACCGTTTAATCCAGATGCTGATGGAAGGAGTATTGACAAGAATTGCCTCAGCAAAACTGGCCGTCAAGCAGGGAAGAATCAATAAAAAAGGCGAGGATATCGGCCGGGCGCTTTCAATTATTAATGGCCTGCGCAATTGTCTTGATCATGAAGTCGGTGGTGATCTGGCCAAAAATCTGGATAGCCTTTATGAATACATGATCTATCGTTTGATGGAGGCAAATCTCAAAAGTGATCTGGATATCTTAACTGAAGTGCATGGATTAATAGGTGAAATCAAAACATCGTGGGACGCAATCGGCACGTCTTAAAAAAGCAAAAATGAGCTTGTTAAGCTAAGCTATAGTTTATCCGTGTGCCAAATAGAAAAATGCAATATTCATTGACAGCATAAATATTATGATAATTGAGGATATTCTCCAGATAAGTGTAGCTTGTTTGGAAATGATCGAACAAGAACAATATGAAGGTATGGAAATAGATATAACAAAGAGCCTGGATTATTTGCATGTTTATTTACAGGATAACAAGCTTGCCAGTCTGGGCGAGCATGAATTGTCAGTCTTGCAGACTATACATGCTAATCATAACAAAGCCATACAATTGCTTGGCCAACACAAGCAGAATATCACTGAACAACTCTCTCATTTACAAAAAGGCCGCAAGCTGGGTCAGGTGTATTACAACGTCTAGGACAGACTCCTGGTTTTGCATGATCCGCACAGGTGCGTTTATCAAACACAGGAATTGGTCTGACAATTTTATCCGTCCAGAATTGTAAAGAGCGGTTCAAAGCAGTCCTGGTAATGTTGCCACTTGTTCACCGAGCTGCGGTAAAGTGGCTTGCGAACCTGCTGCACACTTAATGTCTTGACCGTTCGTTTGCTGTCGTGGAATGCCAGACAGGCATCGTCCCACTCCAGATCACAGTAGCGCAATAAATTCATGGTTTGTTCACGCTGGTTGGCGATTAAATCCTCATAGCTGACATCATAAATGCTGCCTGGTAATAATCTATGCCAGTGGTCCATAAGGTTCTCATATAATTTGTAGTAAGTGCCAAGTTCCTGCAGATCGTTTGTATAAGGATGATGTTTAAAGAAATAATTGCTGAAAATTGATATGCATGTATCCCTGGCATTCCGTTTGCAATGAATTATTTTGGCGTCAGGAAATATTACATGGATAAGGCCGATAACAAGAAAGTTATGTGGCATTTTATCGGTAATAAACCTCACTGTTTTTTCTTTTTGTCTTAGCAGTTCTATATATTTGCTTGCTAACTCTCTGAATTCATTTTCTTGCCAATACTTTAAGTTGTCCGGGAATGGTCTGTCTGGCGAAGGGTATGAATGAGCCAGCGACCTTAAATAGCGTACTTCTCCGGCACCGAACACATCAGCATGACAGGATAAGATTTGCTCAACCAGGCTGGTGCCGGCCCTGGGCATGCCTAATATAAAGATCGGCGTTTCATCCGCAAAACCGACGTTTGCATGGCTGGCGATGAAATCCTCATTGAACACCTCAATTATTTCGTCAAACGCCTGCTTTTCTGCCGAGATATCATAATTGACTGTATTGCGTTTTAATGCGTTGCCTGCACTGAAATAGTTGAAGGCCTGCTGGTAATCTTTTCTATATTCATGACTTTGTCCCAGCGCAAAATTCAGATGAATTTTATCCTGTTCAACTGTGGTTTTTGCCAGGCTGGCTTTCATGTTGTCGATATCCTGATCGGTTATGGCTGCTTTATTTGATGTTAAATTCAGATGCGCCATGCCATATAATGCATCCAGGTCAATTGCTCTCCTGTAATGTGTCTCGGCCAAATTAAAATCACCGCTGAACAAGGCCACCTTGCCCATGCCCATGTGTGAAGATAGTTCCACCGGATCAATTTCTGCCGCTCTGTTAAAGCAGCTATAGGCTTTATCCAGCTCCATCAATTCAATGTACGCCTCTGCTAATCGGTATAAAGACTCAATATGTTCTGGTCTTATCTTCAGACTACGCTTTAGAATTTCTACAGCCTCTTCACAGCGTCCGCCCTTTATTAAAAATTTCCCGTAATTTTCATGAACATCCCAATAGTCATTGTTCAAACGCAAGGAGTTTTTGAAAGCACGTTCTGCTTCTTCATGCTTGTTCAACTTTTGCAGTGAAACGCCCAGACTGTTATATGCTTCAAAATAGTCTGGATTTATACCGATCGCAGTTTGCAGGACTTGTCTTGCTTCGATAAATGACCGGGTGAAAAGCATCATATTGCCCAGCTTATAAAAATAATCAGCCCTGTCAGGCTCGAGCCCTATGGCCTTTAGATAATAGACGGATGCTTGCTGATAGTTTCCCCGGGCTTCGAAGACATGTGCCATGCTGTTGTAATACCTGGCCTGCTCCGAATCCTTTGCGATCGCCTTATTGATTAACATTTCGGCTTTCTGAAAATTGCCTGCTTCACATGCCAGATTACCTGACATATGGTTGGCTTCAGCGTGATCGGGTGCCAGCTTCAGAACTTGCCTGCAAAACCTTGATGATTTTTTCCGATCACCGGCCTCCCTGCATTGCAAAGCCAGCTTGAATTTATGTCTGATTTTCTCTTCGATAAGCAATCTAAATCCCCTGTATGTGACTATAAGTCAAAAGGCTTACTGGTGAATTATTCGCAAGCTACTGTGAAACGTCTGTACCCGGTCTCTGTTCAGTTTTCGCAGCAAGTTCTTGATGCATCAATACTTGTTAACATGAACATAATTCCCATGCAGTGATCGAGCCAGATCACATTGCTTTGCATCAGCAATACCCCCCATCATTAAAGTTAAGCCTGCCAATACTGTATTATCCCGCCACGCTCGGGATCCTCTGTTTGATGGAGGTCGGGATCCGCAATTAGCTGGAAAGAATTCCTGCGCCAGTTTAGCAAGGCACGGAGGATCCACTGTCAGAGGGTGTATAGCTGGAAAATTACAGGCTTTTTAAGCATTTTTCAGCCATTGTTGCTGGTTGTTTTGCTCAAACAGTATTGGTGTCGATATTTTTAACGAGAAGACAGATGACAAAATTTTGACATGTGGGTTGCTTAATGCTTAACTGGATTAATACGCCTTTTAAGTATTGGACTAATAATAAATCAGGTTTAAGGGTTACCGGGATGACCGATAAAGTATTAATTATCGACACTAACAATAAAATGCGTAAACATTACGCAGAGATTCTGGAATTTCTGGGTCACGAGTCGGTGGCCTTAGCGGACGTAGGAGCCTGTAAATCTCACTTCGAAAAGCAAACAAATGTCTGGCTGATCATGCTTGCAGATTGCGGCACAGGTAAAGAGACGCTGGCCGCGTATCGGGCAATTAAGGAAATTGATACACATTTGCCTATCATTCATATTATCAATCCTGATAACCGATCCCGTTACAGTCAGGAATTGGTAAATGGCTGTATTGCTCAGCTTGAACTGCCTTTACGGCATCAGTTGTTTGATAAAGTCCTGCAAAAGGTTCATATGTATCGGGCGCACCGGCACCAGGAAGGCGAACCAAGGTCTATGGAGCTGTTCCGGAGTCTCGGCGGCACCAGCAAGGGCATTCAAAAAGTGCGCCGTATGGTGGAAAAGGTCGCTAATACTGAGGCAAGCGTCCTGATAGTGGGCGATTCCGGAACTGGCAAGGAGGTGGTTGCCCGCAATGTGCATTATCACTCATCCAGACGTAATAAGCCTTTTGTGCCAATCAATTGTGGGGCAATCCCAGCGGAGTTGCTGGAAAGTGAGTTATTCGGGCATGAGAAGGGCGCATTTACCGGCGCGATAGCGACACGCCAGGGACGCTTTGAGATGGCAGACGGCGGCACCTTATTTCTGGATGAGATTGGTGATATGAGTCTGTCCATGCAGGTCAAATTGCTCAGGGTGCTACAGGAGCGTACCTTCGAGCGGGTGGGTAGTAATAAGAGTATTACCGCAAACGTCCGGATCGTCGCAGCAACCCATGTCAATCTCGAACAAGCTATTGAGGCAGGAAAATTCCGTGAAGATCTGTTTTATAGACTGAATGTTTTTCCCATCGATATGCCGGCATTGCGCGACCGGATAGAGGATCTGCCACTGTTGATTTCCGATCTGGCTGAAAGATTGCGCAAGGAAAGCAATGTAGATATCACTTTGACGACTGCCGCAGTGGCATCGCTGGCGCAATATTCATGGCCAGGAAATGTTCGTGAGCTTGCCAATCTGCTCGAGCGATTGTCTATCCTGTACCCTGGTGCTGTCGTGGATGTTCAGGATCTGCCTGAGAAATACCAGCAAGCGGACTTGCTTGAGTCGCTACACGATTCCGATGAAGAAGTGAGCTTGCACACCAGTCTGCAAGTAGCCCGACTGCCGCAGGGCGGACTGGATCTCAAGGAGCATATCAATCAAATCGAGCATACCTTGATCAGACAGGCACTGGAAGAGTCTAATGGTATTGTTGCCCATGCGGCAAAACGCCTGAAGATGGGGCGAACGACACTGGTTGAAAAGATGCGTAAATTGAGCATGCATCGCAAGGAAAATGCGTCGGGTTTTTGACTATTTGCTGAGATAGTTTTCAAGGTTTGTGCTGTTACCCTCCTGCCGTTTTTTAAAAACTTCCTGTAAACAAAGGGCTAATCGCCCTGTAAAACCTGCCTACGATTGCAGTGGCATAGTCTTTGCTGCCGGTGATGTATAAGAATTATTCCGGCAAAGGTGAATAAGCGTTCATGCTGCAAGAACAGTTAGCAAGCGACACAGAAGAAATTAATCCTGATGAACTGCAACAGGCTTTCGTTATGTTTAATAAAGCCTCCTGCAATCTGGCTGAGATCTATCAAAGTCTGGAAAAACAGGTGGAGACGTTGAGTTCTGAACTGGCAGCCGTTCGTGGCGAGCAACAACAGCAGCATCAGCAAAAACAACGCATTGCAGGACGTCTGCAGGATATACTCAAGGTCTTGCCAGCGGGGGTCATTGTTCTGGATGAAGATGGAATTATACAGCAACATAATCCTGCAGCTACGGAACTCCTGGATGTTGCATTACTGGGGCAAACCTGGCGTTCTATTGTCGAGAGAGTTTTTCGTCCGCGTTGGGATGATGGCCATGATATAACACTGTTGGGTAACAGGTGTGTAAACATTTCCACCCAGTCGCTCGAGGCTGAGGGCGGTCAGATTATATTGCTCAAGGAAGTGACAGAGACACGAAACCTGCAACAACAATTAGATCGTTTAAAACGCTTGTCAGCGATGGGTGACATCGCATCATCACTGGCACATCAAGTACGCACTCCACTGTCAACAGCATTACTGTATGCATCGCATTTGCGTAACACTGATATCGGTGCGGACTCACAGACAAGATTTGTCAATAAATTAATAAGCAGATTGCGACATATGGAGACTATTGTCGAGGATATGTTGTTATTTGCAAGAGGTGGCAGCTTTGATTCAAAACCGGTGTTATTGACTGAACTGCTCAAGGACTTTCTGGATTCAGTTGAATCACAGCTTGAGCAGACAGCTACCAGACTGGTTGTAACAAATCAGGCTGAGTCAGCAATCGTTAATGTTAATAAACATGCGCTGGTCAGCTCACTACAAAATTTACTGAACAATGCCATACAGGCAAGTGAACATGATCTGGTTGTTAATATCAGTCTTGCTCAGGTAGGCGAACAAAAGCTCGAGATAAATTTTGCTGATAATGGCCCGGGCATTGATGAGTCTATTCGGGACAAGATATTTGAGCCGTTTTATACGACTCGTTCCGAAGGTACCGGTCTCGGACTGGCAGTTGTTGAAGCGGTTATTCGTTCACATGGTGGCAAGATAAAGTTGTCTGCACCATCAGGCAAGGGCACGTGTTTTCAAATCACGTTGCCGCTATACAAGTGAGCAGTATCTTTTGTCAATACATAAAGATATTGGTTGTCTGAAGTGATTAAAAGCACAATAAATGGGGGTGAGATATGACATTCACTGTATTGGTAGTTGAAGATGATAGTGCCTTGAGAGAGGCTATTTGCGACACCTTGCAAATAGTTGGTTATGCAACGCTATCAGCGGATAACGGACATACTGCGCTTAGGTTGTTGCAGGAAAATGAAATCGACATCGTCATTAGTGATGTGCAAATGGGCCGTCTGGATGGCATGCAACTATTGTCGAAAATAAGACAATCCAATCCGGAAATACCAGTGCTGCTGATGACAGCGTATGGGACGATCCAGCAGGCGGTTGAATCTATGCAGGAAGGTGCGGTGGATTATCTGGTAAAACCATTTGAATCGGAGGTGGTCGTCACAAAGATCAGCCAGTTTCTGCCAACAAAAATTGCATCTGTTGAAGGTATGGTGGCTGTCGACGAGAAATCAAAAGAAATTGTACAGTTTGCACAGAAGGTTTCACAAACTCACGCGACGGTAATGATCACGGGTGACAGCGGTACAGGTAAAGAAATACTGGTCCGCTTTATACACCAGCAGTCTGCAAGAAAAGACAAACCATTTGTTGCGATAAACTGTGCTGCGATACCTGACAATATGCTTGAGGCAATATTGTTCGGATACCAGAAGGGTGCTTTTACCGGCGCCTACAAATCCTGTCCGGGGAAATTTGAGCAGGCACAGGGAGGCACCTTGTTGCTGGACGAAATTTCAGAGATGAGCCTGAGACTGCAGGCAAAGTTGCTGCGCGTTTTACAGGAGCGTGAAGTAGAACGCCTGGGCGATCAAAAACTTATCCAGCTTGACGTGAGAATAATGGCGACCTCCAACCGTGATATGGTCAAGGAGGTCAAGGAAGGACGTTTCAGAGAAGATTTATACTACCGACTGAATGTCATAAGAATCAATATGCCTGCCCTGCGTGAAAGACCGGATGATATTGTTCCTATTGCTGAGTATCTGTTAGCTGAAGCAGCGAAAAATAATCAACGTATCACGCCAAAATTTTCTGATGATGCAATCAAAAGCCTGAAGTCCTATTCATGGCCGGGAAATGTACGTGAACTGGACAATATGATGCAAAGAACATTAATTATGCAAGCCGGCGATATTATTACTGCTGGCGATTTGCAATTTGAAGCCTTGCACTGCCTGTCGGATACTGAAGTCGATGAACAGGATGGGCTTGTGTCGGAGTCTCTCGGTGGTGATCTCAAAGTTCAAGAGAAACACATGATACTCAATGCCCTGCAGCAGTCTGCCGGCAGTCGCAAGACTGCTGCCGAGCAACTCGGCATCAGCCCACGTACCTTGCGATACAAAATTGCACGCATGAGGGAAGACGGTGTTGCAATCCCGACGGCATCGTGAAATCTGCATCACGCATTAATATTTTAACACAGGGGGAAATGATAAATGAATGAGATTAATGTTGATCAACTACTGCTGCAGATGCGCACTATGGCCGAGAAAGCACAAGGTCTCAACGTGTCAGTACCAGCGACTGGTGAAACATCTGATTTTTCCACATTATTGAAATCATCGATAGACAAGGTAAATGATATGCAAATGCAGGCGGGTGATATGGCCAAACGGTTTGATGCCGGCGATGAAACTATCGCCCTTTCAGATGTCATGATCAACCTGCAAAGTGCATCAGTGTCCTTTCAGGCGATGCTGCAGGTGCGAAACCGCCTGGTTAGCGCCTACCAGGATATTATGAATATGTCTATTTAGCCCGGTAAATATTTAACCAGAAATATAATAAAATGGCTGACGCAATTGTATTACCTGCAGAAATAAAACGAACATTGTTATTCAGACAGATCGCGTTCCTGGTTGGCATTGCTGCCAGTGTTGCGCTGGGCGTGTATATCGTTTTATGGTCGCAGACACCCCATTACGGTCTGTTATATGGCAGCCTTTCCAGCAAGGATGTGGGTCAGATACTGGAGGTGCTGCAAAAGGCTGGTATAGATTACCGGATTGAAGAAAGCTCGGGTGCTGTGATGGTGCCCTCATCAAAGATCTATGATGCACGTTTGAAACTGGCAGCGGAGAATTTACCTAAAAGTGCAAACCTGGGTTTCGGTATTTTGCAGGAAGAGCAAAAAATCGGCACAAGCCAGTTTATGGAACGCGCAAGATACCAATATGCGCTGGAGTCCGAACTTTCCAGGACCATCGAAAAGATCGACGCTGTTCGTGGCGCCAGAGTCCATCTGGCAATGCCGAAGCAGTCAACGTTTATTCGTAACAGAAAATCAACCAGCGCTTCAGTCATGCTCGACCTGTACAACGGTCATCGATTGGAACTGGGGACAGTGGCGGCAATTGCCAGCCTGGTTGCGGCAAGCGTGCCCGAACTGAAAACGAAAGACGTCAGTATCGTTGATCAAAATGGACGGTTGATGACGCATGGCAGTGCCAGCGAAGAAATCATGATAAGCAATAATCATTTTCAGTACGCACAGCGAGTAGAGAATTCCTATATTAAACGGATTGAGGGCATTCTTGCACCTATCGTGGGACCGAATGGTGTCAAGGCGCAAGTGACGGCAGAGTTCGACTTCATCAGCACAGAGCAAACAAGGGAAAGCTATAACTCCGATTCACCTGCATTGCGCAGTGAACAAATTCAGGAAGAGTTACAAAGTGGCGCAGTAGCCCGTGGTGGTATCCCGGGTGCATTATCCAATCAGCCTCCTGCCGATGCCTCTGTGCCTGAAGTTGCAGCAGCGGGTATGGTAGCCAACACGCAGCCAGTACAAAGATCCAGTACGCAGAAACGCGCCACACGAAATTATGAGTTGGACAAGACCATCAGTCACACTCGTATGCCGGTCGGTTCATTGCGCAGACTATCTGTAGCAGTATTGCTTGATTACAAACGTATTGTCGATGATAAAGGTGTTATCAGCTACGTAGAACATAGTCCGGAAGAATTGAGGCAGTACATGGCTCTGGTCAGGGAAGCGATAGGCTATAACGCTGTACGTGGTGATACTGTCAATGTCATGAATGCCGAGTTCACCAAACCGTTACCAGTCGAAGCCTTGCCTGAAGAGCCACTCTGGAAGCAGCCCTGGTTATGGGATGTCGTCAAACAGGTGCTTGGCGGTGTGGCAGTCCTGCTCCTGATATTCGGTGTGTTAAGACCGACTATGAAAAATATGGCGAATAAGGAAATTAATCTACACCAGGCCGTTCTTGAAAACCTCACAACCACAGGATTACCTGCACCGGGAGAAGCAGGACAAGCACAGCTGGAAGGCAAGCATGATGATCAAGTCAAGGCGATAAGTGGTTACGATTCTAATCTGTCAGCTGTTAGAGGAGTAGTGCAGAACGATCCAAGACTGGCGGCACATGTCGTCAAGAACTGGGTAGGGGAAGACTAATGGCAAAGGCTAAAGCGCATGCGCTCTCTCAGGCGGAAATGGCGGCTGTGTTTCTGATGTCACTGGGGGAAGATCCTGCATCGGAAATTCTCAAACATATGGGGCCCAAACAAGTACAGCGGCTGGGCATAGCGATGGCGAACATCGGTGAAGTCACCAAAGATGTTGTCAGTAGTGTGCTGGATGAATTTATGTCAACTATCAGTGAACGAACTTCTGTAGGTGTCGGTGCTGAAGACTATATCAGAAATGTTTTAGTCAATGCGCTCGGTGCAGAGAAGGCAGGCAGCATCATAGACCGGATATTGCTGGGAGCCAATGCCAAGGGGCTTGAGTCACTTAAATGGATGGATGCCCGTGCTATTTCAGAGCTTATTCGTAATGAGCATCCGCAAATCGTTTCTATCATACTTTCCTATTTAGACAGCGATCATGCTGCAGCCGTCCTGGCGGAATTTCCTGAAAAGACTCGTGCCGATATCCTGCTGCGGATAGCCACCTTGAATTCAGTTCAACCTGCAGCAATGAAA